>CALWYM010000001.1 GCA_944385775.1 uncultured Oscillospiraceae bacterium
ATAGTATCGGACTCAATCAGCTTTTCGTAAAATTCACTGTGGGTAAGGTTGACGCCGTCAAGATACATATCGTCGCCAAATGTAATTTTCATGGGCAGTACAGTAACGTCCTGCCTGACAGAATCCACCAAATCCGAGGCGGAATCCGTAATAAATCTTATATTAGACATCTGCTTCTCCTTTATCTTTATATAGCCTTTTCAAATTGGCGAGAATCGTATCCATGGCTGCATACAAATCCTCACGCTGACGGGAAGTAAGTCCCTCTCCGCCCATGGAAAAAATCTCGTCAATACGCGCCTTAATGGCGGATACAAGCTCCTGCCCGCTTTGGGTCAGGTGGTACACAGTGCGGTATGCCCGCTTTCCTGGAGGGACGGAACAGGTCACAACACCCTTTTCCACAAGCTGAGCGAGAGACCTTGATATGGCGGCCTTGTCCTCGTTGCAAAGCTCACACAGCTCCGCGGCGCACAGCCCCTCACTGTATCGCCCCAGATAGTACAGGCACATAACATGAGTGCCCTTTAACCCGAATTTCTTCATTTCGTATTTTTTAATCCGCTGAATGTACCTGTTCAGCTCCAAAATGGAAATGGAAAAGGTCTCAAACCGTCTCTCCATAAAAAGCCCCCTCTATAATTGGCAAGGCTATTTATATCACATAGATGTTGATTTGTCAACAACTTTTGAAAAAGAGAACGCCAAAGAGAAATATCTGAAAGGCGTTCTCTTTGGCGTTAGGGGTAACTATTTCTTTTTATCTGACTGGAGCTTGCGCCACAGGGTGCTCCGTGAAATACCGAGCCGTTGGGCGGCGGCTGTCTGGTTCTGGTTTTCCTCTGCCAGCACGCGGTTTATAATGTCCATCTCGATTTCATCAAGGGTTTTTGAAAGGTCAATGGAGGGGAAGCTATCGCCACGGGGACTAATGGCGCTAAGCACATTACGCACGTCCCCGGCTTCGATATAGGGACCGGAGCACAGCGCCGAAAGCTGATGGACGGCTGTTTCAATCTGTTCAGTGTTCTGGGGCCAGGGGTAGCACTGCATAAGACCCATGGCTTCGGCGGTAAAGCCCATGTTCTGTTTTGACATGGTATTGTTGCACCTGCCAAGGCTTACGGCGCAGATGGCAGGAATATCCTCGGGACGCTCCCTTACCGGGGGGATTCTGACAGGCATACAGCTTTTGAGCAGTGTCAGTTCCCAGGGAAATTTGCTTTTCAGCTCATACTGATTTATTGTGGAGGTGAAGATTATGGTGCAGCGTCTTGTCATGTATGTATCCATAAGAAAACCGTCCAGCAGCTTGTAAACCGCGGGGTTAATTTCCTCAATGTACCGAAAAACAATGGTACCGCCGGTGTAGAGCTGACTTGCCGGGTCTTCCGCGGCGCTTAGCCATTCTTCCTCAGTAATGGAGGGGCAGTCCACAATGGTAAGGGGAGAGGTGGGGTTTAAAAAGCAGAGATGAATGTATCTGGCAAGCTCCGTCTGACCTGTGCCGCGCTCGCCGTAAATGTATACGGGCAGGGAAAAGGCTGCGTTAAGCCTGATTTTAAGGCTGGAAATAAGCTTATCAGGCCAGAGAAAGGCGCTTGATTTGGCAGACTGTATATCGGTAAAATTAAACTGGGTTATGGAGCCGGATACAGGGGAATAGGTAACGGCAGCGCAGGACGCCCTCATAAGATAAAAGGTGCCATCGGAGGAGATGTACTTACGACCGGTTATCACAATGCGCACATCCTGCTCCTTGCGTACGAGCCTGATTCTCCCATGGCTCTGCAAAACCTTTATACACTCGTCCGTTATTTTTGAAAAGGTGTTGAATGGAATTTGCTCAGGGGGGTGATTCAGATAAACACGGACGCCGCTGCTGTTGTATATCAGCATGGAATCGCGCAGGTTATCAATTACATTGCGGAAAAGGATGTTATTTTCTGAGGAAAGCAGGGCGCAGCGGCATATGTACCGTGCTTCATTAATGGCAGTTTCAATGCTTTCCTTACCGGAGGTTATGAGCATACTGCTCTTTCCCAGCCTTGACGCTGTGTTAACCGACACTGTGTCTCCGATAAAGAGCTCCACGCCCTCGGCAGCCAGACCGTTAATAAGAGGTTCGGCGTCCTCGGCGGAGAAAAGCTCCGCAACGGGTATCTCATACCGAAGCATTTCACAGAGATTTCTAGCCACTTCAGCAATAAAACCAAATCCAACTACGGCGAAAACACGCCCAGTCTGCTGGGCAAGCCGCACCACACGAAGAATATCGTACACAGATATGCCTATGTCCACAACCGGCATATTGACATGACTGCGTAGAAGCTGGGTTGTACCGCCCCGGGAAATAATCGCATCGTAGTTAAGGGCACCGGCTATGCTTAAAGCTTCCTCCAAATCGCCGACACGTATCTGAAAGTTTATGTCAGGAAAGGAGCGCGAAACCGTCAGCGCTGTATCAGCAATGCTCTGATTCGGAGCAATAAAAAGTATATTTACAGTATCCATAAACAGGATACCTCCTTGAGGTTTGATATATAATATTATACCAGAAAAACAGAATGTGTCAATTTGGAACGAACACATTTATGAATACTAACATATAAAAAACTTATGGGAAAACTATCTGAAATTGGCACGAGCACGAAATATGAGGTTATAAATTAAAACAAGCTGTGGGGCAAGGACAGTTGCAAAATGAAAAAGCCGGGATTTCTGATGAGGATAGGGAGGAAATTTAGATTTTGCAGGGAGTACACAGAAAAAAGATGGGGTAAGAAAACAAAAAAGCCCTTACCCGAAAGGGTAAAGGCTTTTTGGCACGCCATGAGGGATTCGAACCCCCGACCTTCTGGTCCGTAGCCAGACGCTCTATCCAGCTGAGCTAATGACGCATAAATAATCATTCGTTTCCGAATGCTTAGATATAATATCACTATATTACTAAAATTGCAAGCATAATTTTCAAATTTTCAAAAAAATTTTTTAAAATTTTCCTGTGACCCTTGACATTAGGTTACATATAGGATAAAATTTATAGGCTAATGAGGGAATAAAATCTCATAAATTTAATATGCCCACGTAGCTCAGCAGGATAGAGCGACCGCCTCCTAAGCGGCAGTTCGTTCGAATCCGGCTGGACCCGAAAATTGAATATTTTTTGTATAAGCCCCCGTAGCTCAGTTGGATAGAGCGGTCGCCTCCTAAGCGACAGGCCAC
>CALWYM010000002.1 GCA_944385775.1 uncultured Oscillospiraceae bacterium
TCTCTCTCATAGGACGGGTGCATAACTCTATTCGCAGATTCTCCGTCATTAGTCATAAGAAGACGTCCATCAGAATTTATATCCAATCGACCAACGGGAAAAACCCGCTCCTCAATGTCGTCTACAAGTTCCTTAACGGTTCTGCGTCCCTTTTCGTCCTTCATGGTAGTAACATATCCCACAGGTTTATTAAGCATAATATATAGCTTTCTTTCCGAAACTATCGGGACATCTTTACCGTCAACCGTAATTTGAGCGCAGTCTCCGTCTGCCTTGGCTCCAAGGGATACAATCTCACCGTCTACGGTTACCTTTCCCTCTTCAATAAGCTTCTCCGCATTGCGTCTTGATATGCCCAGTCTTGCGGATAATATCTTCTGAACTCTTTCTTCCATCTTAATCCCTTTTTTCTGTCTCTTATAATAACCCTTTAAGCCGCCTTATAATTTTTTCTTTTCCCGAAAGAAGCTCGCTGTTATCCTTACTAACTCCCTCCGTAAATAGAAGATCGGTTTTAAATACCGTTTCACCATTTACGGTTACATAAAGCTCTCCGCCCTTGTCACCTTTTTTTACCTCGGCATAGGCAAAAGGCTCAAGACCTGTAATAAGCTCAACTGCGTCGCCTCGTTCTACAATAAGAGAGCAGCACTCCTTAGGAGTAACAGAAACAGAGGATCTTTCTCCGGAAATAACCTCAATCTCTCCTACTGGAATTCCGGAAACCGGTGTAGACACCATAGTATACTTTGAAAATACCATATCATAAAGGACCATATGATCATTCCAGTCATCAGGTGCAGAAAGGGTAACACATATAAGTGTGAGTCCGTCTCTTTTGGCGCAGGTGACAAGTGTTCTTCCCGCGCTCATTGTGTACCCGGTCTTGCCGCAGATAACTCCATCATACATCTGTCCCAATCTATTATGATTTTGGTACTGCCTTCCCTCTATTGATACGGAAGACGTAGATGAAATCCTTAAAAATTCATCGTTTTTTATAGCCTCTGCCATAATAAGCGCAAGGTCCTTTGCCGATGAATAGTGGTCCTCCGCGTCAAGACCGTGAGGATTTGAAAAATGAGAATTAATGCAGCCCAAAGTCTTGGCTTTTTCATTCATCATCTCAGCAAATATATCAATACTTCCTGCCGTGTGCAGGGCAAGTATCTCAGCTGCGTCGTTACCGGACTCCAGGAGAAGACCATACATAAGCTCCTCAACTGTAATTTTTTGCCCGGGCTTAAGATACATGGACGAGCCTTCCACACCGCTCCAGTTCTGAGGGATAGTAACCACTTCGGTCAGCGAACAGTTCTCCAGGACCACAAGAGCAGTGAGGATTTTTGTAGTACTTGCAATAAGCATTGACTGGTTTTCATTTTTGCCGTAAAAAACAGTACCTGTCACAGGTTCATATATAATAGCCGCTTTTGCCGAAATCGATGCCGTATCCTCAGCCAGTACTGTACCAGATAAAATAAACGCCATCAGCAGAAAAAAAATCAAAGTTCTTTTCATAAACACCACCTCGGGTGTTTATTATTAGCTGTCAGACTTCTATTATGCCTGGTCCTTTTTTACCATTCCGTAAATTTTATCAATAATCTCCGGGGCACTATCAATAAGCCTGTCCACAGTGTTGGACGGGTGATCATCTATGCTCATTATTCTAACGTTTCCGTCCTTAATTACCACAAAAGCCGTGGGAATAATTTTCACTCCAGCACCGCTTCCCCCTCCAAAAGACGGAGATGTGCCCGATGGGTGATTTTTTCCTGTAAAATCAGAGCCCCCTGAAGCAAAGCCAAAAGTAACCTTTGATATGGGAATAAGCGTAATTCCGTCAGAAGTTACAATAGACTCTCCTATCACAGTGCTTATATCCGTCAATTCACGGATCTTGCTCATAACAGTTTCCATAAGTTCACTTGCTGGGTGCTTGTCCATAATTTTCTACCTTCCCTTTTTTATTTTCTTTTGGTTGTCTTATCAGTACCTTTGCAGCTGGAATAATCCCCAGCGCTACGTACACTATATGCCATACCCTCAAATAAAGGGACACATCGGCATCAATAACCGTCTTTTCACTGGTAAAATCAATCCCTGTTGTAATGTTTCTTTTTCCTATTCTAAAACAGTTTTCTACAAGAGGCATCAGCGCTCCAACAGCAGCGGACAGCTTGCCATATCCCATCGAGCTATCAAAGGGATCCTCACTGCCCAAAACTATATGGAGATCTATATCCACCAGAAGCTTGCGCCTTAGGCGTGATAACACTTCAGCAGCTGATGGAGCTAGTTTTTTTAAAAGCTCAAAAGATAACCCCTTTGATTTTTTTTCCTTATTATCCTGTTTCTTTTTACTTTTGCCTTTCCTTTTCTTTTCACTCTTCTTTGTTCTTGGAAAAACGGAATATTTAAAAAGCCAAACAAAAACTGTCAGAGAAAAATTTCCTTGATTATAGCATACTCTGGCTTTCAACGGGATAATCGCTATCAGAAAAGCAAGAAGAAATATCACTGCCAACACTACCATAAAAATTATACCCTTCTTTTAATATTTTATGGCTCTATATCATCATTTCCATATTCTTCTTCCGCATCATGGGAAAGAATCTCAATATTTTTTTCCATTTCAAGTCTTTCGTTACCCTTATTCTCCTCCGGCAGCGCGGGAAGCTCCTGAAGGGACGATATTCCAAAAGTTCTTAAAAAAGTGCCGGTAGTTTTAAAAATCGTAGGTCTGCCCGGCGCATCCAGCGTTCCGCAGGGTTCAATAAGACCCTTTTCAACAAGGCTTGATACAGTGTAAGAGCTGTCCGCTCCTCTCACCTGCTCAATATACGCCCTTGTAACTGGCTGAAAATATGCAATTATGGCTAAAACCTCCAAAGCGCTTTGTGAAAGCTTCGGTGGTTTTCTTGATTCCAATGCAAGCCTTATATAATCAGAATACTCTGGTGCCGACGCAAGCTGAAGCGTATTTTCCAAACGAAGCAGCCTTATGCCGTGCCCGCCTTCATTCAGTTTCTCTGCTATCCTTTTTCCGGAGGATAAAATCTCGCTTTCATCAACGGACAAAACTGCCGCAATTCTCGATACAGCCACCGGCTCACCCGAAGCGAACAAAATAGCCTCCACAACCTCATCAATCGTTTTTGCTTCCATGTCCGTCCGCCTCCTCAGGTTTGCCAACCATCACATTTTCACCGTCACCGTATACCATTAAGCTGCCGGCAGTACATAACTCCAAAACTGCAATAAATGTAGCCACTACCTCAGTTCTGCTTTTTGACAGCGCCAAAAGACCTGAAAACAGCTGACTGCCCTCATGGTCTAGTATATCCAAAATTTCCTTTTCCTTACTTGATACGGGATACATAATCCTGCCCGGCATTGTAAAATCAGAATTGTCGGCGGCAGCGCCGTTTAAGGTATCCCTTGTTAAAACAGCCATAAGAGCTTTAAGCAAATCTTCCTTATGATGAACGTATCTGTATTTCCTATCCTCTTTCACGGGCTCAGGAGGCTTAACAAAAGTACCGGCGCCGCGGGAGTACATCTCGTTTAATGAACCGGTCACCGATTTTATTCTGTCATAGGTATCGCGATTTTGAAGTATTTCCAGCGATTTAATAAGTTGCTCCAGCTCACTTGGTTCTTCCTCATTGCCCGTAGCCAATAACATTCTAGCCTTAATATATACCAAATGGGAGGCCATTGCAACAAATTCACTGGCAATTTCCAAATCCATTGCCTTCATTTCCTCAAGATAGCCCAGATACTGTTCCAAAAGCTCTGCAATCTTAATATCTTTGATTTCAATTTTATTTTTACTCAAAAGCTGAAGTATAAGTGTCAGGGGACCTTCAAAATCACTCATATAGTCCGATTCCTTAACAACGCCTTCAAGTTTAAAGGTAGGATCCTTCATGTGTCACCTGCTTAAAAAATCTGGCTGCCCAGATAAAAGCCCCACTGGGTAAAAATATATAGCTTATCAAATACGCTTGACACCGCCATCGCCAGTGGACGGTTGATCGCGTCGGTAAAAACTATTACCATAAGCAAAATCATGCCGTATCTCTCATACCTCATTAGATTGTAGTATGCCCTGTCAGAAATAAGTGAGAACAGCACCTTTGAACCATCAAGGGGCGGTATTGGAATAATGTTAAAAACCGCAAAGGATATACTAAGACTGGCAGTTCTCATAAGCATAAAAAGGATATAATATCCAAGTGTTCCGTCGTAAAAAGGCCTGTAAAAAAAGCCATAAAGAAACAAAAAAACGCAGGCGAGGACAATATTTGAACCCGGTCCTGCAAAAGCTGTAATAGCCATTCCTCGTTTTGGATTTTTAAAACGATTCATATCTACTGGCACAGGCTTTGCCCAGCCAAAACCTACCAGCGTCATCATAACTACTCCGATTAAATCAAAATGCTTCAGTGGATTCAGCGAAAGCCTGCCCATATCCTTTGCTGTGGTATCCCCCAGCTTCAGTGCTGTAAGTCCGTGGCAATACTCATGTACTGTAATGCAGATAAGTACCGGCACAACAGAAAGCACAAGCTCAAAAAGCCTTCCAAAATCCAAATTTCTCAGTACATTCATCATAGTCTTTTACCCTATACCAAAAGCCTTTCAATCTCAGCCAGAAGCTCATCGCGACCGGTACCCGTCTCCGCCGAGTATGGTATTACCTTAATGTCATCACCTAAATCCAAAGTACTTCTGATCAAGGCAATATTTCCCTGGAGCTCACTTTTTTTAACCTTATCAACCTTATTGGCAGCAACTACCACCGGGCATGATGTATCCTTAAACCACCGACTCATCGTAACGTCGTCCGCTGTTGGCTTGTGCCTTGCGTCTACAATCATTACCCCCGCAGAAATAAGCTCAGGCTCGGCAAAATAGCTTTCCATAAGCTTTCCCCACCGGTCACGCTCAGCCTTTGAAACCTTCGCATAGCCATAGCCCGGAAGATCAGTTATATAAACCCTGTTATCTGAAAGAAAATAATTGATCTGGTTCGTCTTCCCTGGCTGGCTGCCGACCCTTGCAAAGTTTTTTCTTTTAACTATTGAGTTTATAACAGAGGACTTGCCAACGTTTGAACGACCCGCAAAAGTAATCTGAGGCCTTCCATCTCTTATAAAGTCGACCGGTTTAACAGCCGACTTTATAAATTCAGTTTTCTGAAAATCTATCATTGCTCAATCAATCCTAATCCATCTGATCTTCTTTTTCATCATACGCCACACCGATAACATCATCAATAGTAGATGCGAAGATAAAGTTAAGCTTTTCCCTAACCGTCTGGTCAATTTCAGATAGGTCCGGCTCATTTTCTTTAGGAACTATCACCGTCTTTATGCCGTACCTAAGGGCTGCCATGGTCTTTTCCTTAAGTCCGCCTATGGGCAGCACCCTGCCGGAAAGTGTTATCTCACCGGTCATGGCTATATCTCTTCTGACCGGCTTTCCCGTAAGCGCAGAGATTACCGCAGTTGAAATAGTTATACCAGCCGATGGTCCGTCCTTCGGAACTGCCCCCTCCGGGAAATGGAGATGTATATCTGTATTCTTGTAAAATTCCTTATCAATACCCAGCTTATCACATCTGGCTCTTATACAGGTTATTGCAGCCTGGGCTGATTCTTTCATTACATCGCCCAAATTACCGGTTAATACTGTCTTCCCGGTACCTTCCAGTGAAACAGCCTCTACCTCAAGGATTTCTCCCCCTACGCTGGTCCACGCAAGACCGTTTACAACTCCCACAGCATCCTTTCCGGCAAGACTGTCCGGCTTGAATTTTTTCGGACCCAAAAGCTCCTCAAGATCTGATTCACGTACAGTAAGTCCCTTTACAAGCCCGGTAGCAATCTTGGCATCGGTCTTACGGCAAATTGCCGCAAGCTCACGTTCAAGCTGACGTACTCCCGATTCCCTTGTATATCCTGTTATGATTTCTCTTAGTACATTATCAGATATTCTCAGCTTCCTGCCGTCAAGACCATGCTTTTTTCTCTGCTTTGGTAGAAGAAATTTCTTTGCAATCTGAAGCTTTTCCTCATCTGTATAGCTTGAAAGCTCAATTATTTCCATACGGTCAAGCAGCGGTCTCGGTATTGTGTCTGTGGTATTTGCAGTTGTTATAAATAGTACCTCTGAAAGGTCAAAGGGAATTTCAAGGTAATGATCCCTAAAAGATGTATTCTGCTCAGGATCCAGCGCCTCAAGGAGAGCCGATGACGGATCTCCCCTGTAATCTCTTCCAAGCTTATCTATTTCATCAAGCAAAAGCAGGGGATTTTTCGATTTTGACTGTGCTATCGCTACCATAATCCGTCCCGGCATAGCTCCCACGTATGTCTTTCTGTGTCCTCTTATTTCGGCCTCATCGTGAACTCCGCCAAGACTCATTCTGGCAAGCTTTCTGTTAGTGGCATGAGCTATGCTTATAGCAATGGACGTTTTTCCCACGCCGGGAGGACCTACAAAGCAAAGGATTGCCCCCTTAACATCAGGCGCCATTTTACGCACAGAAAGGTACTCTATTATTCTATCCTTAACCTGCTGGAGGCCAAAGTGCTCCTTATCAAGAATGCTGCGGGCCGAGTCAATATCAAGTCTCTCCTCAGTGCTTTCGTTCCACGGAAGCTCAAGCACAGCGTCAAGATAGCCTCTTATAACCGACGACTCAGAAGAACCAAAGGGCTGCTTGGCAAGTTTATCCGTTTCCTTAAGAAGCTTTTGCTCAATTTCTGACGGAAGTTTCGCTTCACTTATTTTCTGCCTGTACTCGTCAATTTCGGAAAACTCGTCCTCTCCGAGCTCGCTCTGGAGCATTTTCACCTGCTCACGAATCATATTTTCGCGCTGATTAGTGGCAAACTGCTGATGAAGTTTCCCGTTTATCTCACGCTCTACCTTGAGTATTTCCGTTTCTCTTAACAGCATTTTTGAAAGTTCATCAATCCGAACCATAGGGTTGTCAATTTCCAAAATGCTCTGTTTGACAACAAAGCTTACGTCCAGATTCTGAGCTATGTAGTTTGAAATATATTCAAGGTCGTCCTTTAACGTGAGATTAACAAAAATTTCCGGAATCATTGCATTTGTATACGCAGCATAATCGCTATACAGGGAAATTGCATTGCGTATCTTGGCCTGATCTTCCACAGATGAAAAATCATCCGCTTCCATTGGTTTCAGCGCACTTACAGTTCCTTTAATGGAAATATCATCATCTTTCACCTCAACAAGCTTTCCCCTGTAAAGCC
>CALWYM010000003.1 GCA_944385775.1 uncultured Oscillospiraceae bacterium
ATGGTGTCTTCGTCTTTGTCAATACCGTAAACTTTGTGGTCTGTGTTGGTTTTAAGGCTCTTTGCCATAGAGCCTCCGATAAGACCAAGACCTGCGATTGCTATATTCATTTAAAATTCCTCCCTCATGGCATTGTGAATAAGAGAAAGTTTTTTGACCAGCTTGTTAAAGGATTCAGGTTTTAGCGATTGGGGACCGTCGCACAGTGCGTGCTCCGGGTCGTTGTGGACCTCGATTATAAGTCCGTCAGCTCCGGCAGCCACAGCCGCACTTGAGAGTGGCGGAACAAGCTCATATTTTCCTCCGGCGTGGCTTGGGTCGACTATTACGGGAAGATGTGAAAGCTTCTTTAAAACGGGAACTGCGGAAATATCAAGGGTGTTTCTTGTGTATGTTTCAAAGGTTCTGATTCCGCGCTCGCAGAGCACGACATTCTCATTTCCGCCGGACATAATATATTCTGCGGCCATTAAAAGCTCCTCGTAGGTGGAGGAAAGACCTCGTTTCAGCAAAATGGGCTTGTCAGTTTTGCCGAGAGCTTTAAGCAGCTCAAAATTTTGCATATTCCGTGCTCCAACCTGTATCATATCTACCTTTTCAAAAAGGGGCAGCTGAGAAATATCCATTAATTCCGTCACTATGGGAAGTCCCGTATGCTCCTTTGCAATCTCAAGAAGACGAAGTCCGTCGGCTCTCAGCCCCTGGAAGGAGTATGGGCTTGTCCTTGGCTTAAAAGCTCCGCCGCGAAGCATTGACGCGCCGCTTGCTTTAACGGATTCCGCCACGGCGCAAATCTGTTCCTCACTTTCAACAGAGCAGGGACCTGCGATAATTGTCAGGCTGCCGCCGCCTATGGAAACTCCTCCCACATTTACTACCGTGTCCTCCGGGTGAAATTTTCTGTTTGCCTTTTTGTATGGGTCCTGAATACGCTTCACGTCCTCAACAATGTCGAGAGCGTTTAAAAGGTTAATGTCAATGGTAGTTGTATCGCCTACGAGACCAAGAATAGTCTCGCTTTCACCGATAGATTCGTGAACCTGAATATTTTTACTTTCAAGCCATGAAATAAGGTTTCCAAGCTGTCCCTTATCGGCGTTTTTCTTTAAAATTACTATCATATTACCTGCTCCTTTTTGCCCTGATACTGAAAAAGCCCCGCAGCCGGTTGGCTGCGAGGCTTTAAAAATCCTGCTATGGCGCTTACATTTTATACGTGAGCACCCTTTTCAGCCAAACCGAAATAAGCCTTACCAAAATAATAGGTAAAGCTAAAGTAAAAGTATCCGTATTCAGCTGTACAAACGGCAGAACTCATAATAGTACTCCTATACTCATATATGGGTATAGTATATCACGTTGCATACTAAAAGTAAAGAGTAAATTTTAAAAATATTGCGTTTATGAGATAAACCCGGCATTTTTTGGGGAAATACCGGGTTTAAATCGTTTAATATTCGTATACGCCCTCGTAGACCATTACGGCATCGCCGGTCAGTATAACACGCTCGTCCGTATAGTTTACGATAAGGTCGCCGCCTTTAAGTTTAACGGTTATATCGTGACCCTTTTGCAGGTAGCCATTTTCAGTGGCAGCGATGACTGCGGCGCAGGCGCCGGTACCGCTGGCCATAGTCTCTCCGTTACTCCGCTCGTACACTCGGACACGAAGGGTATCGTCATTGACTACCTTTACAAACTCCGTATTTGTCTTTTCCGGGAAGATAGGAGCATTTTCAAAGAGAGGACCAAGTTTCTCAATATCAATGGACTCAATGTCGTCACAGAATATGGTGCAGTGGGGATTGCCCACGTTGGAGCAGGTTATCCTGTATTCCTTGTCCCCTACGGTATAGGGATAGTTTATAAGCTTTGGCTCATCCACAGTTGCCGGTATCTGGGAAGAATAGAGTTTCGCCTCGCCCATATGGACGCTGACGGTACTGACCTTTCCGTTTCTGATGAAAAGCTGCAGTGGTTTTACGCCAACGTCAGTCTGAATGGTCATAAACTCGTGAGGGACGATATGCTTGTCGTAGAGATATTTACCTACGCAGCGTATGCTGTTTCCTGCCATCTTACCTTCGCTGCCGTCCTGGTTGAATATACGCATTTTAGCGTCGGCTCCGGCGGAATTTTCAATAAGCACAATGCCGCAGCCGCCAATACCGTAATTTCTGTCGCAGACAGTTACGCAAAGGGACTCAGGGCTTGTAATTCTAC
This sequence comes from uncultured Oscillospiraceae bacterium, assembly GCA_944385775.1. Lineage (GTDB taxonomy): Bacteria > Bacillota > Clostridia > Oscillospirales > Oscillospiraceae > RUG626. The sequence continues at coordinate 2,224 of CALWYM010000003.1, forward strand.
CGTCACGGTTATCAAAGAAGATATAGTCGTTCCCGCAGGAATGCATTTTTGCAAAGTGAACAAGCTCACGCTTTTTCCTCATGGTGTTAAGGTTTACAAGCTCCGTATTGTCGTCCGTAAAACGGCTGAGAAGGGTATCCGCCACGGCAACAGATGTATCTATTGACGTAAATACGGGTACGCCGAGCCTTACGGCGTGGGAATGAAGATCAATATAGTCAGCCAGCGTATCGTCGTAAAGGGCGCCTGTATATATGATAAAGCTGATTTTTCCCTCTTCAAGAAGTTTGTAACTGTCCTTAATATTGTTTAACACTGTGGTCTTTACGCCGAGGGAGGTAATTGCCTTCGCTGTGTCCGGTGTGGCGTAGAAGGTCATGTGAAGGTCGCTGAGCTTCTTTGCCAGCTTGACAACGTCCTCAAGGTCGTGGTTTTCAATGCTGAGCAGAACTCCGTTTGTTCCGGGCTTTGTAGCCCGTGAAAGGTCATATCCTGCGGCTCTCAAACCTTTGTGAAGGGCTTCGTTAAGGGTACGACCTATGCCCAGCACCTCGCCGGTACTTTTCATTTCCGGACCCAGTGTGGAGTTTGCGTCCATAATTTTCTCAAATGAGAATACGGGGACCTTGATTGCGTAGTACGGTGGAGTATCGCACAAAACCTGGTTATAGCCCAGCTCCTTAAGTGTTGCACCCATCATTACCCTGGAAGCTACGTCAACCATGGGAATACCCGTTACCTTTGAAAGATACGGCACAGTACGGGACGCCCTGGGATTCACCTCAATTACATAGAGCTTTTTCTTATAAATGAGGTACTGAATATTAACAAGACCTCTTGTACCAAGCTCAAGAGCCAGTCTTTGAGAGCAGTCCACAATAGTGTTTATCATCTTGTCCGTAAGATTATAGGGGGGATAAACTGCTATGGAATCGCCGGAGTGAATGCCGGCGCGCTCAATATGCTCCATAATTCCTGGCATAAGCACATCTGTACCGTCGGAAATAACGTCTACCTCCAGCTCCGTACCGGACATATACTTATCCACCAGAACAGAATTATCGCCGTCAGACGCCGACATGATGAGATTCATGTATCTTCTAACATCGTTATCATCGTGAGCAATGACCATGTTCTGACCGCCTATAACATAAGACGGACGGAGCAGCACCGGGTATCCAAGCTCATGGGCGGCAGTCATGGCTTCCTCAAGATTGTGGGTGCCGTAACCCTTTGGACGGTTAATGCCCATTCTGCCGAGAAGTGCGTCAAAACGCTCTCTGTCTTCTGCAAGGTCGATTCCCTCTGCCGAAGTGCCAAGGATTTTTACGCCGCTTTTGTCAAGAAACTCTGTAAGCTTAATTGCTGTCTGACCGCCAAAGGCCACAACCACTCCCACAGGCTTTTCGACCTTGATTACGCCCATAACGTCCTCCGGACAAAGGGGCTCAAAATACAGTCTGTCGGCAGTGTCATAGTCTGTGGAGACGGTCTCCGGGTTGTTATTTATAATTACAACGTCATAACCCAGCTCTTTAAGTGTAACGGCGCAGTGAACGGAGCTGTAATCAAACTCGATACCCTGACCGATTCTGATAGGACCGGAACCGATAACGATAACGCTTTCACGATTCCGCACGGCAGCCCTTGCGTCACAGCAACTGTCGTAGGAGGCGTAGTAGTAAGGCGTTTCAGCCTCAAACTCCGCGGCGCAGGTATCAACCATTTTATAAACAGGGTCAATATGGGGAAGGTCCTTTATGCCTGTTATCATGGTCAGAGCCTTGTCGGTATAGCCGTATTTTTTGCCCTGAAGGTATGTCTCGCTGTCAATGCCGTTTTTGCGGATTTTTTCCTCATAGTTTACGAGGTTTTTAAGCTTTGAGATAAACCAGTGATCCACCATGGTTATCTCATGGATTTTATCGGCGGAGACACCCTTTTTAAGCGCCTCAAAAATAGTGAACAGACGAAGGTCGTCCATGGAGCCAAGACGCTCAATAACGCTCTTGTCGCTGTGGGGGTCCCGGGTGAGGGTTTCCTGCCCAATTTCGGCGCCCCGGATAGCCTTCAAAAGTGCAGCCTCAAAGGTGTGACCGATGGCCATAACTTCGCCGGTAGCTTTCATCTGCGTGCCAAGCTTTCTCTGAGCGTCGTGGAATTTGTCAAAGGGCCACTTGGGGAACTTTACAACCACATAGTCAAGGGCAGGCTCAAAGCAGGCAAAGGTTTTGCCTGTTATGTCGTTTTTGATCTCGTCAAGGGTATAGCCCAGCGCAATTTTAACGGCAACCTTTGCAATAGGGTAACCTGTTGCCTTTGATGCCAGCGCTGAGGAGCGGGAAACTCTGGGGTTTACCTCAATAACAGAATATTCAAAGCTGTCCGGGTTTAGGGCAAACTGGCAGTTGCAGCCTCCCTCAATTCCCATTTCAGTAATGATGTTAAGTGCTGCCGAGCGGAGCATCTGATATTCTGGATCGGCAAGGGTAAGTGCAGGGGCAACAACAATGGAATCGCCGGTATGAATACCCACAGGGTCAAAGTTTTCCATGGAGCAGACAGTAATGACGTTTCCAGCGTGGTCACGCATGACCTCAAACTCAATTTCCTTCCAGCCGAAAATATATTTTTCAACAAGAATCTGAGTGATTGGGGAGGCTTCAAGACCGTTAAACGCTACCTCACGAAGTTCTTCCTCATTATACGCAACTCCGCCGCCACCGCCGCCAAGGGTAAACGCCGGACGTATAATTACAGGGTATCCTATCTCATTTGCAACTGCGATAGATGTTTCAATGTCATTGGCTATGCCCGACGGAACGGTTGGCTGACCGATTCTTGCCATAGCTTCCTTGAAAAGCTCTCTGTCCTCGGCTTTGTCGATAGCCTCGGCGTTTGTGCCGATAAGTCTGACGCCATGCTTTGCAAGAAAGCCCTCATGGCTGAGTTTCATTGCAATGGTAAGACCGGTCTGACCGCCGAGACCGGCAAGAAGGCAGTTCGGCTTTTCTTTTAAAATTATTCTTTTGATCGTTTCCTCATTAAGGGGCTCAAGATAAACAGCGTCGGCCATATCGCCGTCGGTCATTATGGTAGCAGGGTTAGAGTTTACGAGGACGCTCTTGACACCCTCCTGACGGAGAATACGGCAGGCCTGGGTTCCAGCGTAATCAAACTCTGCCGCCTGACCTATCACTATTGGACCGGAGCCGATAACAAGTACCTTTTTAATTGATTTATCGAGAGGCATTTTTCTCCACCTCCATCATTGAAATAAATCTGTCGAATGCCCCCTCACAGTCTCTTGGACCGCCGTGGGCCTCCGGGTGAAACTGCATGGAAAAAGCTTTAAGCTCAGGATAATCTACGCCCTCGCAGGTGCCGTCGTTTACATTGATATAGCGCAGTTTTGCGCCAATGGACGCAAGGCTGTCCGCATTAACTGCGTATCCGTGGTTCTGGCAGGTAATATAAACTCTGCCCGTTTCCAGGTCCTTAACAGGCTGATTTGCCCCGCGGTGACCGAACTTAAGTTTTTCTGTTTTTGCTCCAGCGGCAATCGCCATCATCTGATGACCGAGGCATATGCCGAACATTGGAGCCTTTCCGAAAAGCTTTTTCAGGGTTTTAACAACCTCAACGTTATCAGCCGGGTCGCCGGGACCGTTTGAAAGCATAATTCCATCGGGATTGAGAGCCATTATATCCTCAGCAGAGGCGCTGTAAGGAAGAACTGTTACCTTGCAGCCGCGCTTTACAAGGTTATTTGCAATGCTTTTCTTTGCGCCGTAGTCCATAAGGACCACATTATACTTAGCTTCGCCCGTAGGCGTTAGGGTATATGGCTCTTTTGTGCTGGTGGCCTCTACGCTGCCCTCTACACGGAAAGAGGTCAGGGTGGAACAGTCAAAATCAGGGTATTTTGTTATAGCGGCGTTTATAACACCGTCGTCACGGAGCATCTGGGTAAGCTCCCTTGTATCGATGCCGGCAATACCGACAATGTTATGACGCTTTAAAAATTCGTCAACAGTTTCGTCACAGCGGAAGTTAGACGGTTCAGGGCAAAATTCCCTAACTACAACACCACGGACATGGATGCCGGTGCTTTCCATGTCCGTGTCGCATATACCGTAATTTCCGAACTGCGGGAACGTAAAAATGACAATTTGTCCGTAATAGCTGGGGTCGGTAAGGCTTTCAACACAGCCGGTCATACCGGTTGTAAAAACGAGTTCACCAACGGTGTCGCCGGCGGCACCGAAAAAGGTTCCCTCATATTTCTTACCATTTGCCAGTACTAAGAATCCTTTCTCCATTTGTTCCTCCAATATCGGGGCGCAATGCGCCATTAGTATTTGTGGTTATGTTTCAGTGCAAAATTGCCGCGATTCTCTCCACAGCCTCTTTGGTATTCTCCAGTGTGCTGAAGGCAGTAAGGCGAATGTAACCCTCACCTGACGGACCGAAACCTGCGCCCGGTGTGGTAACCACACAGGCCTTATGAAGGAGAGTGTCGAAGAAATCCCAAGAACCCACACCATCGGGGGTGCGGCACCATATGTAGGGCGCGTTTACGCCGCCGTAAACAGTAAGTCCGGCTGCGGAAAGTCCCTCTCTTATAACCTTTGCGTTATTGAGATAGTAGTCAATGGACTGCTTAATCTGCGCCTGTCCCTCGGGAGTAAAGGTCGCCTCGGCGGCACGCTGAATTACATAGGGTACGCCGTTAAATTTTGTGCCCTGACGGCGGTTCCACATATCGCGGAGACTGACGCCGCCGCGGACAAGCGCCTTGGGGATAACCGTATAGGCGCAGCGGTTTCCGGTAAAACCGGCAGTTTTGGAGAAGGAGCGGAACTCGATAGCGCAGGTCTTGGCTCCCTCAACCTCATATATGCTGTGGGGAATGTCCGGTTCGGAAATAAACGCCTCGTAGGCGCTGTCAAATAAAATTACGCTTCCATGCTCGTTGGCGTAATGAACCCAAACCTTAAGCTGCTCCTTAGTTGCAGCGGTACCGGTGGGGTTGTTGGGCGAGCAGATATATATGATGTCGGGAACACGGTCCGTAGGCAGTGATGGGAAAAAATCGTTTTCAGCGGTGCAGGGCAGGTAGACAAGATTTGTCCACTTCTCACCGTCATAGTCGCCGGCTCTGCCTGCCATGGCGTTTGTGTCCACATAAACAGGGTAAACCGGGTCGCACACCGCAACTACGTTATCTACTGAAAAAATATCACCGATATTTCCGCAGTCACTTTTTGCACCGTCGGAAACAAAGATCTCGTCGTCATCAATGGTTACGCCCTTTGCCTTGTAATCGTCCCTGATTGCAAAGCGGATAAAGTCGTACGCGCCGCAGGTCTCTTCACAGTAGCCGCGGAATGTTTCCTTGTGACCCATTTCCTCAGTAGCCTTGTGCATGGCCTCAATAACAGCGGGAGCCAGAGGGAGGGTTACGTCACCGATTCCCATGCGGATAAGAGGCATAGGCGGGTTCTGAGCGGCAAAGGCTTTTGTGCGCCTGCCGATTTCAGGGAAGAGGTAGCCGCCGGGCAGCTTAGTAAAGTTTTCGTTAATCCGAACCATTGTCATCTTCCTCCTTATATAGTTTAAATAAGTGGCAAATTGTTACTAAAAAGTCAAAAAAACAGCTTTTTTGCACAAGTAAGCCCTATTAGTCCAGCTTATTAGGTAAATTATAGCTACAAACTAAAAGGTTGTCAACGGTAATTAAATAAAAAGAGAAGTTTTGTAGGATTTTACTAAGGGTTTTGCACTGTTCACGGTAAGATTGTGCAAAAGAGTTGCTTCACATTAATAAAATCTTGAGATGATTAATATTTTCTTGTTGACAAAGTAATAGGAATATGGTAAACTCAATACAATTTCATAGAGTAAATGCGATGATTGGGAAAAGTAAACGGAAATTCTGCCAAAGCGAGTGGAGGGCGGTGAAAGCTCCATGCGTGAGTCCGACGAAAGAACACCCTGGAGCAGCGAACCAAAAGGCGGTTTATCCGTCCGGTAGGGGAGACGTAGAAGCGGCACGTTACGCCGTGAGGGTTTATTGGAACCCGTAAAAGTGGTCGCTTTGTATAAGGCGGCAAATCAGGTGGCACCACGGATAAGCAGCGTTCGTCCTAGAATAGAGGATGAGGCTGCGTTTTTTGTTATACACGAAATTTTTTATCCGGAGGTGCAATTTTTATGTGTGGTATTTTTGGTTTTACGAAGCGAAGCGTTGGGGAAGATGTTGCAAGGCGTGGTTTTGACGAGACTATTTCAAGAGGTCCAGATAAAACTGTGTTTGTGGAAGCCGGTGATGGCTGGCTTGGATTTCACCGTCTTGCCATAATGGGGCTTACCCCGGAGGGTATGCAGCCGTTTTCACTTGACGGGGATATGTGCGTCTGTAACGGCGAGCTTTACGGTTTCCGAAATGTTAAAAGAGACCTTGAGAAAAAGGGGTACACTTTTAAAAGCGACTGCGACTGCGAGATTATACTGCCACTGTACCGTGAATACGGCACTGAAATGTTTAAGATGCTGGACGCGGAATTTGCCATGATAATTTACGATTCCAAATCCGACAGTTTTATTGCTGCAAGGGATCCTATCGGTGTCCGTCCCTTATACTATGGTTATTTGCCTGACGGTAGCATTGCATTTGCCAGCGAACCGAAAAACCTTATCGGCATTGCGAAAAAGGTTATGCCGTTCCCGCCCGGCTGCTACTATAAAGACGGCGAGTTTGCCCCGTACTGTGACATTGCCGGTGTCAGCGGTGATTATATCCACGATGATATTGACTTGGTTTGCGGACAGATTCGTGATAAACTTATAAAGGGCGTTGAAAAGCGGCTTGATGCCGACGCGCCTTTGGGATTTCTTCTCTCCGGCGGGCTTGATTCCAGCTTAGTCTGCGCCATTGCCGCAAAGAGTCTGGGGAGACACATAAGGACCTTTGCCATTGGTATGGATAAGGACGCCATCGATCTTAAATACGCCCGTCAGGTTGCCGACTATATTGGCAGCGATCACAGGGAAATTTACATGACAAGCGGTGAGGTGTTTGACTCACTGAAAACTGTCATAAAGCTACTGGGAACCTACGATATTACCACGATCCGTGCCAGCATGGGAATGTACCTTGTGTGCAAGGCAATTCACGAGACTACGGACGTCCGTGTTCTACTCACCGGAGAGATTTCCGATGAGCTTTTCGGGTATAAGTACACTGATTTTGCTCCCTCCGCTGAGGAATTTCAGCTTGAGGCGCAGAAGCGAATCAGAGAGCTTCATATGTACGATGTGCTGAGAGCTGACAGGTGCATTTCAGCAAACTCCATTGAGGCGAGGGTGCCTTTTGGCGACCTTGATTTTGTTCGGTACGTTATGGCAATAGACCCGGCGATGAAGCTTAACACCTACGGTATGGGGAAATATCTTCTCCGCCACGCCTTTGAGGGGGACCATATTCTGCCGGACAGTATTTTGTGGCGGCAAAAAGCGGCATTCTCTGACGCCGTGGGTCACTCTATGGTTGATGAGCTGAAAAACTATGCTGAGGGGTATTACACCGATGAGGAGTATGAGACAAAGCGCATGAAATACAGCCACGCCAGACCGTTTACAAAGGAAAGCCTGCTTTACCGTGAAATTTTTGAGGAATATTACCCGGGACAGAGCCAGATGGTGACGGATTTCTGGATGCCTAACAGCGCATGGGAGGGCTGTGATGTAAATGACCCGTCTGCCAGGGTCCTTTCAAACTACGGCGCCAGCGGTATTTAATAATAAGTGAAAAAAGGGACTTTACAATCCTTGGAAGAAGGGACAATGTAAAGTCCCTTTTTCAATATAAAAATGTCAAACTATTTTTTTAAAAACACCTTAATATTATTCAAAAGGACAGAAATTTAAAGTACTTTTTCAAATCTCTTGACTAGTTGCGCAGGTGTAAATATAATGTAAGTATGGTTTTATGGTGCATTTTTCGATTTGCTGTCAAATACGGCGGAGGAAGATGTACAGCCGGTACTAAATTTGTTATAAGAGAAGCTTTTATGGAGTCCTTGAAATTACTGCTTAAACGGGGTCTCCATGTTTTTCTTGATAGGGCATAAACGCCTTATATGTGAAAACGTTAAAAATATTGCAAAACTAGGAGAGTAATAAATGAAAAAAGTCGGTATAGTTTTAGGCAGCGCCAGTGACCTGCCAACTGTTGAAAAGGCAATGACAACACTTAAGGAGTACGGTGTTCCCTATGAGGTTCACATTTATTCGGCTCACCGCACACCGGAGCAGGCAAGGGATTTTTCTCTCAATGCAAGGGAAAATGGATTTGGCGTAATCATTGCTGCCGCGGGTATGGCTGCCCACCTGGCAGGGGCTCTGGCAGCAAATACAACTTTGCCTGTTATCGGTATTCCTGTTAAGTCCGCAGTGCTTGACGGTATGGACGCGCTGCTTTCAACTGTTATGATGCCCTCTGGAATTCCCGTGGCAACAGTCGCTATTAACGGTTCCTCAAACGCCGCGCTGCTTGCTGTTGAGATTCAGGCCGATGAGGACGCTGAT
>CALWYM010000004.1 GCA_944385775.1 uncultured Oscillospiraceae bacterium
AGGGGAATTGATAATTTTCTCCTTCTAAGTATGCTGAAGAAAACGGATTCAGCGTTGAAAGCCCTTATTTCCCAGCCGGATTTCCGGGTGGACGGATTTATATGCCCGGGTCATGTGGCTACTATAATAGGCGCGGAATCATTTAGGTTCCTGCCGGAAAGGTACGGGCTTGGCGCGGTGGTCTGCGGGTTTGAGGCTGCTGATATTTTAATGGGAGTTCAGAGCCTTATGAAGCAGATTGTAAATCATGCGCCGAGGCTTGAAAACGAGTATACGATAGCCGTTTCTCCACACGGCAACAGCGCCGCTTTGGAGATTATGAAAAGGGTATTTAAGCCGCAGCGTGATGTTTGGCGTGGTCTGGGAGAGATAGAGGACAGCGGAATGGGGCTTAGGGAAGAGTTCTCACAGTATGACGGTGGTCTTTACTTCGGATTCCAGCCGAAAAATACGGAGGATACCACTGCCTGCTGCTGCGGAGACATTATCTGCGGCAGAAAGGAGCCCTATGATTGTCCCCTTTTTGCCAGTTGCTGCACTCCGGAAAGACCGGTAGGTCCCTGCATGGTATCCGGAGAGGGAGCCTGTGCGGCGGCGTATCACTACGGAAGGACAGTAGATTAATGGAATTTGACGATATAATTACCCTTGACTATGGAAGCGGCGGTAAGAAAACTTCGCAGCTTATAAGCCATCTTATCCTGCCGGAGCTTGAAAATACAGAGCTTTGCCGTCTTTCTGACGGCGCGGTGCTTCATATGCCGGGGGATATTGTTTTCTCCACTGACAGCTTTGTGGTGTCGCCTCTATTTTTTCCAGGAGGAGATATTGGAAAACTGGCTGTTTGCGGAACGGTTAATGATATTTCCATGTGTGGCGGCGAGGCACTTTATCTAAGCCTTTCGTTTATTATTGAGGAGGGCTTTGCCGAGTCTCAGCTTGAGAAAATTATTAGTTCTATCGGAAAAACGGCAAAAGAGTGCGGCGTTATGGTTGTGACAGGTGACACAAAGGTTGTGGAGCGTGGCAGGGGCGACGGAATATATATAAATACCTCCGGTATAGGGGCTTTAAAATATCCTGGTCTTGACGCTGGAAATATTTCTACCGGAGACAAGGTAATAGTGAGCGGATATGTGGGTGACCATGGTACGGCTGTTATGCTGGCAAGGGAAAAGCTCCTTGGAAATTCCGGAATAGTGTCGGATTGCATGCCGCTTAAGAATCTTTCAAAGGCTGTGCTGGACAGAGGCGGCGTCAGGGTACTTCGTGACCCTACAAGGGGCGGCGTGGCGACAACACTGTGCGAATTTACCGATAATCGGATGTTTGGTATAGAACTTTATGAGGACAAAATTCCGGTCAGGGAAAATGTCAGTGCCGCCTGCGAAATGCTGGGTATTGACCCATTGTATTCCGCCAATGAGGGAAAGCTTTTGGCGGTTGTGGAAAAAGACAGGGCGGAGGAAATTTTATCCGTACTGAAAAATACCCCGGGCGGTGAAAATGCCGCAATAATAGGAGAGGTTACTGACAGATACCCAGGCAGGGTGGTTTTGAATACACCCTTTGGCGGTGGGCGTATTCTCTCGAAGCTTAGCGGAGCACAGCTCCCAAGAATTTGTTAAGGTGGTGCAATAATATGCAGACAAATGAGGTAATTCAAATCACGAAGGACGAGGTAGTACCCACAGCCCTTAAAATGAGGGAAGAAAAAAGACTCCTTGTTATGATTCACGGTCATGTTGAGAAGGATGGTACACCGGTTGTAAGCTATGACTACGATGACGGAGCCAATATCTTAAGCTACGAGGTTCGTGGCGAGCAGTCGATTCCCACCATATCTGAGATATACTCTACCGCCGCATCCTGGGCGGAGAGGGAAATAAACGAGCTTATGGGCGTATGCTTTGAAGGGCTTGACCAGTCTCAGCGCCTGTTTTTGCCGGATAATATGCTGGAGGGAAAAGGTCAAATTATTGTTACGCCGATTAAGGAGCTTAAAGAGAGAAACGGTCTTGAATAAGACAGAAATTTCCGTTAAATCAGAATTTTTTTAAAACAGTCTCATTGCATGGCGTCATTTTAAAGGCTATAATCATGGCAGGAGGTGGACAGCTATGGCAAATGAGACTAAAAAGGATTTTAACGCAATGCTCCATGACAGTAAGGATATGCCAAAGCTTCAGATAATTACAGACAAAGGGAGTATAGAAAAATACGGCGGGGACAAGATGTATTTTGCGCCACCTATGGACTATGACAGGGTAATGAAGTCTGTTCCTTTGGGAAAAGTGATAACGGTAGGCGAGATACGGAAATATTTTGCTGCGTTAAACGGAGCCGACTTTACGGAGCCTATTACGGCAGGTATATTTGTGTCCATTGCGGCATGGGCGAGTTTTCAGCGCAGTGAGGACAAAACACCCTATTGGCGTACTCTCAAGACTGGAGGGGAGCTGAATGAAAAATATCCGGGAGGCATTCAGGCTCAGAAAGAGAAGCTGGAATCCGAAGGGCATATCATAATTACAAAAGGACGGAAAAATATCAGATATTTTGTAAAGGACTACGAAAAATCCCTTTTTATTCCGACATAATTGGTAAAATAAAAGGACAGCTTTTAAAAGCTGTCCTTTTTGTTATGAATTACCCGGGGAGTTTTCTTCCTCCTGCGTTTCCTCGAGCCAGGGAACATCGAGCCTTACGCCCTCGGAAGTGTATGTAATATATTTTTTGAAACTAAAAAAGATTATTAAAACTACAGTTAAAAGCACGAGAAATCCGATTAAAACTGCGGAAATAACAGCCTTAACACGCATACCTCTGGAATAGATTCTGTCTTTTCTGGCCAAAACCGTGTCACCTCTCAGAGATTTCCGTTTTCAACATCGAAAATCATGGAGACTCTTACTGCATGACGACCGCCCTCAAAGGAGGAGGAGAGGAAAGATTCAACAATCTTAAGAGCGAGACCCTTTCCCACAACCGAAGCGCCCATGGCAAGCATATTGGCGTCATTATGGCGGCGGGTCATCTCCGCTGAATACGTATCACCGCAGAGGGCACAGCGGACACCCTTTACCTTGTTTGCCACGATGGAAACACCTACGCCGGTGGTGCATATAACTATGCCCAAATCACATTTTCCGTTGGCAACGGCGTGGGCAGCCTTGGCGGCATAAACAGGGTAGTGGACGCTTTCGGTGGAGTAGCAGCCGAAATCCTCAAATTCAATCCCTTTTTCCGTCAGGTATTTCTTAACCTCCTGCATAAGACCGTACCCGCCATGGTCGCAGCCAAGTGATATTTTCATATTATTTCCTCCAGTTTATATTTTGATAAATTCAGGTTTGTGATTTCTGAAAACGGTAACATACTCAAAGCCTGCTTCCTTTATAGCTTCATATCCGTTTTTTAAATATTTGCAGGCTTCACGGTCACTGTGACTGTCAGAGCCCACGGTAATAATCTCTCCTCCGAGGCTTTTATATAGCTTTATAACCGGTAAACCGGGTACAGACCTGGCAAGATAGGAAAATGAGGACGTATTAACCTCAATACCCTTTCCGCTTTGAATGACAAAGGTGAAAAGCTGACGAAGCAGTTCCTCGTAATCCATAAAATTAATAAAAACGCCCTCTCTTGCCATGTACCGTTCCATATATCCGATATGACCCAGTACGTCAAAACAGCCTGTTTTTGAAAGCTCTATATTCTCCTTAAGATAAAGCTCCACAAGAGCGTTATTCTCGTTAGTGTCTCTGTACTTCATATAGTAAAAATCATCATGACCACGGAGAGAGTGAACAGACCCGATTACAAAATCAATATGAGGCATGGAATAGATTTTCTCAGCCTCGCCTATGTTGTGATGAGGGGAGCCAAGCTCAATGCCCAGCCGTACAGCCATGGTCTTTTCATGGATGGACTGAACCCTGTGGTATTGTGAAAAATACTCCTCCCAGCGGTTAAAGGGAGGAAAAGGCTGGGAAATAGCCGATAAATCAGTACAGTTTTCAACATGGTCGGTAAAGCAAATCTCGTTTACGCCCAGCCTGTCCGCAGCCAGTGCCATAGACTCCATAGAGCTTGACCCGTCCGGAGAAAAAGTAGTATGCAGGTGATAATCCGCAAGAAACATAATTTTACCTCGAATAAATTCTACGTAAACAGTATAACAGTAACAGTGATAAAAGTAAAGACAAAAAGGCGGTCCCTGTCGGACCGCCTGACAATTTATTTTTTTCTTCCGAATCTGTGTTTGAAGGTTGATTTGCCGTCCAAACTTTCAGCCAGTTTTTCAACCAGCTCACGCTGCTCCTTTGTAAGAGACTTTGGTATGTCTACATTTACAGTGACGAACTGGTCGCCGCGACCGTTACCCTGGATAAAGGGGATTCCCTTTCCACGGAGGCGGAACACGGTGCCGGACTGTGTGCCCTCCGGTATTTTGTATTTAACAGTTCCGTCAATAGTAGGAACCTCTACCTCAGCACCGAGAATAGCGTTTGTAACGCTTATGTTCATGCTGCAAAAAACGCTTGTGCCCTCACGGGTAAAGGTTTTGTGAGGACGAATCGAAACGGTAATAAGAAGATCGCCGTTGGGACCGCCGTTTGAGCCTGCGTGACCTTCCCCTGAAAGGGAAATGGTCTGGTTATTGTCAATACCGGCAGGTATGTTCACAGCAATGGTTTTCTGGCGGCGTACCGTGCCTGTGCCATGGCAGTTTTTGCAGGGCTGATGGATAATTTTGCCCTTGCCGCCGCACTGGGGACACTCACTGGTGGTCTGCATTGTTCCAAACATGGTCTGCCTTGTCTGACGCACTGTGCCGGTACCCTTACAGTTTGGGCACACCTCAGGAGTAGTGCCCTTTTCACAGCCGTTACCGCCGCATTCTGGACAGGTCTCAATACGGCTGAATGTAATCTTTTTCTCGCAGCCGAAAGCTGCGTCCTCAAAGTCAACGGTGACGCCAACACGAATGCTCTCACCACGGCGAGGACCATTTCTGTTAGCCGTGCTGCCGCCAAAGCCACCACCGAAAAAGCTTGAGAATATGTCACCAACATCGAAGCCGCCAAAGCCGCCTTCAAAGCCTGCTCCACCCGCGTTGTAGTTAGGGTCAACACCGGCAAAGCCGTACTGATCGTACCGAGCCTTCTTGTCAGCGTCAGAGAGTACTTCGTAGGCTTCGTTTATTTCTTTAAATCTCTCCTCGGCCGCCTTATCGCCGGGATGGAGGTCCGGATGGTTTTCTTTGGCCAGCTTACGGTAAGCTTTTTTTATGTCCGCCTCATTGGCTCCCTTATTTAAACCCAGAACCTCATAATAGTCTCTTTTATCTGCCAAAATCTAATCCCCCCAAAGACAGCGCACAGGGCGGACATAGTCCGCCCGGGCGCAGGTTTCTGGAACCTGGAAAATTACTTCTTCTTATCGTCGTCGTCAACTACCTCGTAGTCGGCGTCATAATACTGCTGACCACCCTGGTTTCCGTTCTGACCGCCGGGGTTAGCGTTAGGATTGAAGCCTGCTCCGCCTGCTGTGCCTGCTGCACCAGCAGCGCCACCTGCCGCATTGTAAAGCTTCTCGCTTACTCTGTAAAATACCTGAGTAAGAGCATCGGTAGCCGTCTTAATTGCGGAGGTATCAGAACCGGACAGTGCGTTCTTCAAAGAGGAAAGTGCGGTTTCAAGTTCATTCTTGTCGCCAGCGTCAATCTTTCCGTTCATTTCGGAGAGGAACTTTTCGGTCTGGTAAACCATCTGGTCACCGTTATTGCGGGTTTCAACCTCTTCCTTACGCTTTGCGTCCTCGGCAGCGTACTGCTCTGCCTCACGAACGGCCTTATCAATGTCCTCCTTGGACATATTGGAGGAGGAAGTGATGGTAATGTGCTGCTCCTTACCGGTGCCCAAATCCTTTGCGGAGACGTTTACAATTCCGTTAGCGTCGATATCAAAGGAAACCTCAATCTGAGGAACACCACGACGTGCAGGGGCAATTCCGTCAAGGTGGAAACGACCAAGGCTCTTATTGTACTGAGCCATCTCACGCTCACCCTGAAGTACATTTACCTCAACACTGGTCTGGTTATCGGCAGCGGTGGAGAAAATCTGCTTTTTGTTTGTAGGAATAGTGGTGTTTCTCTCAATAATCTTTGTGAAAACACCGCCCAAGGTCTCAATGCCCAGGGAAAGAGGAGTAACATCGAGAAGCAGAATGCCTTCAACGTCTCCGCCGAGAACACCGCCCTGGATAGCTGCGCCAATAGCTACGCACTCATCGGGGTTAATTCCCTTGAAGCCGTCCTTGCCGGTGAGCTTCTTGACCATATCCTGAACAGCCGGAATTCTGGAAGAACCACCGACCATAAGGACCTTGGAAATATCAGCGCCGGTAAGACCAGCGTCGCCGAGAGCCTGACGTACAGGACCAGCAGTAGCCTCTACCAGATGAGCAGTAAGTTCATTGAACTTTGCCCTTGTAAGGGTAATGTCAAGATGCTTAGGACCGGTAGCATCAGCAGTGATATAAGGCAGGTTAATGTTTGTAGTAGTTACGCCGGAAAGGTCACACTTTGCTTTCTCGGCAGCCTCTCTAAGTCTCTGCATTGCAACTCTGTCGGTTGACAGATCAACACCGCTTGACTTCTTAAACTCAGATACCAAGTACTTCATTATGCACTCATCAAAGTCATCGCCGCCAAGACGGTTGTTACCTGCTGTTGCAAGGACCTCAATAACGCCGTCGCCAATTTCAAGAATTGATACATCGAAGGTGCCGCCGCCCAGGTCGTACACCATAATCTTCTGGTCCTGCTCCTTATCAAGTCCGTATGCAAGAGCAGCCGCGGTAGGCTCATTGATGATACGCTTTACGTCAAGACCTGCAATTTTACCTGCGTCCTTTGTTGCCTGACGCTGAGCGTCGGTAAAGTAAGCAGGAACGGTAATAACAGCCTCGGTTACAGGTGAACCGATATATGCTTCAGCATCGCTCTTGAGCTTCTGAAGTACCATTGCGCTTATCTCCTGAGGAGTATAGCTCTTTGAATCTATGGTTACCTTGTAATTTGAACCCATTTCACGCTTTATTGAGGAAATGGTTCTGTCAGGATTTGTGATTGCCTGACGCTTTGCGACCTGTCCGACAAGACGCTCGCCGTCCTTTGTAAAAGCAACTACTGACGGGGTTGTACGTGCACCCTCAGCATTCGGAACAACAACGGGCTCGCCGCCCTCCATAACTGCTACGCAGCTGTTAGTAGTACCAAGGTCAATTCCTATAATCTTTCCCATGATTAATTCCTCCTATTTATAAAAAAGTCGATAAATTTATATTTAATTTGCAACTTTTACCATTGAATGACGGATTACCCTGTCACCTATGGTAAAGCCCTTTTGGAACTCCTCAACGATTTCGCCTTTAGTGTGCTCATCGTCCTCAACGTGCATAACCGCGTTATGCAAATTCGCGTCAAAGGTTTTCCCCAGCGCGTCAATGGGCTTTACGCCAAGCTCTTCCAAAATACTCATCAGCTGTGCCATGGTCATCTCAATGCCCTTATAAAATGCCTCGTCGGAACAGGTGAGACTCAAAGCACGCTGCAAATTGTCGTAGACTGGAAGAAGCTTGAGCACCGTATCGCCTTTGACCTGCTGGTAAAGACTTTCACGCTCTCTCTGGCTGCGCTTGCGGAAATTATCATACTCAGCCAAAAGGCGTATATATTTATCCTTTTCTGCGGCAATAAGCTCATCTACCGTAGGAGACTTGGTTTCCTCACTCTCCGTGGTCTGAGCCTGCTGCTCATCAGTTTCCGGAATATCCTCCTTCAGATTCTCTGACTGTGGTTCCTTTTGTTTTTTTGCCATTAAGAATCATCTCCTTTTATCATCAGCTTGCCGAATCCGGTGGGTGGTCTTGACGAACCGCCTAGAAGCTGGGACAGCCCTTCGGCAATATAGCTTAATTTTGCTGCAACATTTGAATAATCCATCCTAGTGGGACCTACCACGCCTATAATACCTTTCA
Organism: uncultured Oscillospiraceae bacterium; assembly: GCA_944385775.1. GTDB lineage: Bacteria > Bacillota > Clostridia > Oscillospirales > Oscillospiraceae > RUG626. The sequence continues at coordinate 8,047 of CALWYM010000004.1, forward strand.
TATTGTCTCCGGCATCGTAGCTCGCCAGTATCACACTGGAATCCTTAAGCTCCTCCGCCACATTTTCGGGTCCTATAAGCACCTTCACATCGCCGGAGGGTGAAAGATTCGGGAGATTATTAAAATCAGCGCTGGTTGAAAGATAGCTCATTAGTTTGTGAGCTTTGGTGGGGTCTTGAAATTCCGGCAGCTTCAAAAGATTTTCACTTCCGGAAATAACCCCCTCGGACACCTTTGTACTTGACAGAACATCTATCGCAAAGCCCGCAATTACTGAGGTAAGCCCCATAACGTCACCTACGCTACGCTCCGTTGAAACGATAAGGTTAGTTGTTATCTCATCGTCTTTTATACCGGTGAAGCTTGCGTTAAAGACTGCCGAAAGCCTTCTTATCATGTCCTCCTCAAAGGAGAAAGGCAGATGAATGAGCTTGTTCTTAACCGCATTGTTGCTCAAAAGCAAAACGATTATAAATGTGTTCTGGTCTATATAAATAAGGTCAAAACGCTTTATGGTTGCCGGAGTCCCAGAGGTAACCGCAAGAGCCGGGTAATGGGTCAGTTCAGACGCCAGGTTTCCTACATCGCTCATAAGCTTATCAAGTTCCTCAATTTTCGAGGAAAGAGTGGCGTTTATCTGTTCCGTCTCCTCGGCGGTAAGCTTTTGCTCTTTCATAAGCTCATTGACGTAAAATCTGTACCCTTTAGCGGTTGGAATCCTTCCCGCAGAGGTGTGGGGCTGCTCCAGGTATCCCTCCTGCTCCAGCGCCGCAAGATCGTTTCTTACCGTAGCTGAAGAACAGCTGAGACAGCCCCTTTGCAAAACGGTTTTACTGCCCACAGGCTCAGCGGTCTCTATATATTCTTCCACTACAATGGAAAGAATTTTTTTTCTTCTCTCACTAAGCTCCATTTCGCTCACCAAAATTTTTGAGTTAGCACTCGAACTTCCTGAGTGCTAAAGCTAATTTATCACTACTTTCTCCGAATGTCAATACCCCAATTGGCATTTAAAAAAATATTCATAAATATAACAAAAAACCGGGAGCCTTATAGGCTCCCGGTAGGAATTATTTACATTGACTTCAGATGCGACTGGGAAAACTTTATTCAAGACGACCTGCTGCCTTAAGGTAGGCAATAATGGTATCAACAGTTCCGTCAACACCGCACTGAGACGTATTTACACATATATCGTGGTCATAGGGTGAACCCCAGGTTTCACCGGTGTACGTCTTATAATAGTTTGAACGACCCTTATCAATTTTGGCAAGCTTGGACTCGGCTTCCTTGCGGTCAACATTATAGGCGTCCATGGTATAGGCAATTCTGTCTTCCTTGTCGGCGTAAATGAAAACCTTTACGCAGTTCGGGTCATCCTTCAAAACGTGCTCGGAGCAGCGACCGACGATGACGCAGCTGCCGTGAGCGGCAAGCTCCCTGATAATTTCACTCTGAATGGCATAGGCAGTATATGTAATAGGTACTTCATAATGGGGCATACCCATACTGGTGCCGGAATAGGACATGGAAACCAGATTATAAAGGAAACTCTTGGAAGCATTAGTCTCAAGCTTCTCAAGATAGTCAGAGGAAAGTCCACTCTTATCGGCCGCCATAGTGATAACCTCTTTTTCGTAGAACGGAACGCCAAGCTGAGCCGCCAGCTTTCTTCCTACCGCGGTTCCTCCGCTTCCGTATGAACGGCTAATTGCTATAACGATCTTTTTCATCAAAATTCCTCCAATCTATTTGAAAAGTTAATTGGTTTTTGTGCAACCTGTGATATTATAATAGCACAGGCATCCTAAATAATCAATAGTAAAAAACAAAAAATGAAAACTATTATATTAAATTTCCATTAAACGTTATAAACCTCGCTGAAAAGCTTTCCCCCCAGAAGTGTTACGGTCATAGATGTAAGTACGGAAACGGGAAGACCCTGATCCTTTGTTATCCACATCAGAAGAAGCTCGTATGTAATACCGGCAATGCTTACCTTTGCATAGGGAATCTGCCACGGCTCCGCAGTGAAAAGCTCGTCTATTACGGCTGTATCCTCCAGGAAAAAGTTTCTGTTCATATCCTGGAAAAGATAGCCCAGGTTTTGGCTGAAAAGCAGGGAAAGAAAGTCCTTACTGTCACCCCAGAACATGAAATAATCAATAATCAGGCTTTCCTTATCCGGCTTTGAGCTTAAAAGACGGTCGCGGTATCTTGAAAAAAGTCCGGTGAGCAGGTACCTTAGAATGTCCTCCCGGCAGGAAAAGTTCGTATAAAAGGTCTGTCGGGAGAGTCCGGCTTTTGCAGTTATGTCGGAAATAGATATATCATCCAGCTTTTTTGTCAGCATAAGCTTTAAAAGTGCGCTGGAAAGTGCGTTTTTTGATCTTATTGCCATGGGGTTTTCTCTTTTTGCCGTTATCATAGCCGTCTCTCCTTTTTTATTTTAGTTTACCACATGAAATTAACTTTTACAAGAGTAAAAGAATACACAAATGTCAGGAAAATTGTCGAAGGCTGTCAGCGCCAAAGTTTTACATAGCCCTTGTCATTGAGAGATTTGAGAATCATTACAGCGAGGGGCAGGGCAATCATACCGGCGGGACCTGTGAGACGGTAGCCCATATAGGCGAAAAGCAGGGAGACGACAGGGTTTACGCCGAAGCCGGAGCTTACAATATGGGGTTCCAGCACGTTTCGCAAAGTTGTTACAAGAAAGTAGGAGCAGAGAAGAAATATGGCTCTCGGAGTATTTCCCAAAATAAATGACAACACTGCCCATGGAATGAGTACCGTACCTGTACCAAGAACGGGAAGGGCGTCAATAGCGGCTACGGCGGCAGCGGCGATAACGGGGTTTGAAAGCCCCATAATAAGGAAAATAACGGTAAGTTCAAGAAAGGTTATGCCCATCATCATAAGCTGGGCACGAAGCCAAATGCCGATACCGGAGACAATGTCCTTTTTAAGGGAAAACAGAAGCTGGCGAAGCCGCGGAGGAATTTGACGGGAAATAAAGCGCTTTATTTCAGTAAGTGACGGGCTTATGAAAAAGGAAGCGATTATATACACAATAAGAAACAGGAAAAAAGAGGCGGCCTTGTCCATTATCCCCGTAATGGCTGAAATCAGGGCAGAGGAGAGCTTTTCCGGAAAGGATTCAAGTCCTTTGATAAAGGAGTCCACGTAGGATTGAACCCCCTCGGGCATACGGGAGACATATATCTCTACGGAGGAATAAAGCCGGGAAAGGGTGGACTGTATTTGGGACACGCTGCCAGGCAGGCTGGATACCATTCCGGCAGCCCAGTCGTAAAGCTTTGTAGCTGTGAAAAACAGTATGCCTAAAATTGAAAGGAGGAAAACGGCGGTACATAAAAATGAGGAAAAGCCATATGTGAGTTTTAGCTTTCTAGACAGAAGCTGGACGGTGGGTCTTGAAAGCTCGGCCGTAAGGTAAGCCAGAATAAAGGGCAGAAGGGACGGAAGCAGGTATTTGATTGCGACGGCAGATCCAAGAGCCAAAATAAAAAGCTTTAGCAGCAGGGGAAAAAACCTGCCTGAAATAATTTCCTTCAAGACCGTACTCCTTTCACAGTATATTTGGAAAAATGTCCAAAAAAATTTATGACCAGGTGAAAAATTCTGCTTTTTATGGACATGAAATTTATTGCTTGCATAAAATCTATGTGATATTATAGGAAATATCCGGGTCGTGAGAGACTGAGATTAGTTTTAGCGTATTTTAGGTCGTTATACCAGCTTTGCGGATTGACGATAGTAAGGATGAGATTATGGTTAATGTGGCAATATTGGGTTTCGGTACTGTCGGATCCGGAACAGCTGAGGTTATTGAGGAAAACTCCAAAAGCATTGCTTTAAATGCAGGAGAGGAAATAAAAATAAAGTATATTCTGGATGTTAAGGAATTTCCGGGAAGCCCATTTGAGAAGCTTGTGATACGGGATTTTTCAGTGGTGGAAAATGACCCTGAAGTTTCCATTGTGGTGGAGACTATTGGTGGAGTTTCCGCAGCTTATGAATATACAAAACGTGCCCTTCTTGCGGGTAAAAGTGTAGTTACAAGTAACAAGGAGCTTGTGGCTTCACATGGTTATGAACTTTTGCAGATTGCCTGCGAAAAGAACGTAAATTATTTTTTTGAGGCCAGCGTAGGCGGCGGAATACCGATTATAAGACCTATAAATGAGTGCCTTGCGGCCAATAAAATTCACGAGATTTTCGGAATATTAAACGGTACATCAAACTATATACTCACAAAGATGATAACGGCTCATACGGATTTTTACGAATCTCTCAGAGAGGCGCAGGATTTGGGATACGCGGAGAGAAACCCGTCAGCCGATATTGAAGGATATGACGCAGCGAGGAAAATATGTATTCTTGCCGATTTGTGCTTTGGCAAAAACGTATCGCCTGAGGACATAAGCGTCCGCGGCATTACTGATGTGACATTAAATGATGTGGAGTACGCCAGAAGGGTAGCCTGCAAGATAAAGCTTCTTGGCAGAGCCTTTCGGCTTTCTGACGGAAGGGTATGTGCTTATGTTGCGCCCCATCTTATTGGAAAAACAAGCCTTCTTTCAAACGTTGACGGCGTAATGAACGGCATTGTCGTCCATGGAAACGCCATTGGTGAATGTATGTTTTATGGTCCCGGCGCAGGCAAGCGTCCTACTGCAAGCGCTGTGGTTGCGGATATTATTGATGCAGTTAAGCACAGAGAAAAGCGAAAGCCAATAAACTGGAATAAGGCCGAGGAAGGGTATGTCGCGTCTGCAGACGAGGTACCCATGCGCTGGTATGTCCGTACAGGCTCCGGTCTTGAGACTATCGGAAAGGCCTTTGGGAATCTTAGGCTTATAAGCTATCCGGGAGAGTATCCCGGCGCGGGTCCCGGCGAGTACGCGTTTCTTACCGAGGAAATGACCGGCAGGGAGGGCAAAAAGCGGCTTTCGGATACGGGAGTCAGGTCCCTTTTCCCGGTGCTTGACTAAGCTTTAAATTTTCACTAGTCATTTTAAATTTGAAAATGGGGGCTATACAGTAATGGCTTTAATAGTTCAAAAATTTGGCGGCAGCTCTGTGGCCGACGTGGAAAAGGTGCGTCGTGTAGCGGGGATAATTGCCGATACTTATAGAGAAGGCAACGATGTAGTGGTTGTGCTTTCCGCTCAGGGAAAGACTACTGACGGGCTTATAAAACTGGCAAAGGAATATAATCCGAACCCGTCTAAAAGGGAGCTTGATATGCTCCTTTCAACGGGAGAGCAGCAGTCAGTTGCCCTTTGCGCCATGATGCTGGCGGCGATGAGAATTCCGGCTGTGTCCCTTACCGGATGGCAGATTGGAATGAGAACCAATTCAAATTATTCAAACGCTACGATAAAAAGTGTTGGTTCGGAGAGAATCCGCAGAGAGCTCGACGCCCACAGGGTTGTTTTGGTCGCGGGTTTCCAGGGAATAAATAAGTATGACGATATAACGACTCTCGGAAGGGGCGGCTCGGACACTTCGGCTGTGGCAATCGCGGCGGCTATGCACGCAGACCTTTGCCAGATATATACCGATGTGGACGGCGTTTATACCGCTGACCCGAACAAGGTGAAAAACGCCAAGAAACTTGACGAGATAACCTTTGACGAAATGCTGGAGCTTGCCAGTGCAGGAGCCAAGGTTCTTCATAACAGATCCGTCGAAATGGCAAAGAGATATGACGTTAATCTTGAGGTCCTTTCAAGCTATGAGAGGAAGCCGGGAACAAAAGTAAGAGGAGCGAAGAAAATGGAGCAGGCAGTAGTAAGTGGTGTCACAAAGGATGTAAACGTTATACGCTTCACTCTTGTGGGCGTTGCGGATGAGCCGGGCGTTGCTTTTAAGGTGTTCAGGATCCTTGCAAATGAAAAGATAAATGTGGATATTATTCTTCAGTCTCTGGGAAGAAATAATACTCAGGATATTACTTTTACTGTCGGCAGGGCTGACGGGGATCAGGCAAAGGAGCTTCTTTTGAATGAGCAGGATAAAATAGGCTTCAAGAGGCTTGATATTGATGACCATGTTGCAAAGGTAAGTATTGTGGGAGCAGGTATGCTTATGACAAGTGGCGTTGCCGTTAATATGTTTGACGCCCTTGCCAGCAAGAAGGTAAATATCGAGATGATTTCCACAAGCGAGATTAAGGTTTCCGTTTTGGTAGACGAAAAGGACGCTGACAAGGCTGTTCAGGCAATTCATGACAAATTCTTCGGAGACTGATAGGTAGCTTTAAGCTAAGAAAAATTATTTCCAAAAAAGTAAAATATTTTCGTAGTAGAAACAGGGAATTAAGCAGATAATAATGCTCGCAGGAACCATTTTAAATTTGGAGGAGCATATGAAAAAAGCAATTTTGATTGCCCTTTGCCTCACCTGCGTAATTTCCCTTGCCGGCTGCGGAGATACTGCGGATAAAGGCGATACCACTAAAAACGGTGTTATCGGCGACGGCCTTGAGGGTGACGCAGAGAGAATGAAGGACAAAGTAGAAGAAGATGCCAGTGACCTTAAGGACGATATCGAGACAGGAACCGATGAACTTAAGGACGACGTTACCGGGAAAAACACTCCTGACGGCAATACTACCTACGGAGATGTAGACGGCAATAAAGCCGAGACTAATACCGGTATGGCAGATAATGACCTTAAGAGGTAAAAAGGAATTTTTATGTGCAGAGGGCTTTCGGTCCTCTGCACATAGCCTGTTAAGGGGCAGAGATTATATAGTGCCGGGTACTGGAGGGGAAAGCGGTGGATAAAATAGGTGTAAGTGAATATTGCCACGGTTTCAGATGCCCCAAGATGCTTTGGCTGGAACTTAATCGGGGAAAGGGTGACGTAAAGCGCTCTGGTTCAGACCGCAACGAGGAAGTTTACCGCTGCGCCCTCAGGTATTTTAAAAATCCCGCTGAAATAAGCGAGAGTATGAGCATAGAGGAGCAGCTTAAAAAGACCGAGGAGCTTTTAGCTGTGGGTGAGTCCATGGTGGCAAACGGGCTTTTCTGCTGGAACGGACTGTGGTGCAGGACGGATTTCATAAAAAAACAGAGCGATGGTCTGAGGCTTGTGGAGGTACGGGATCACGCCCATATAAATTCAGTAAATTACGAGGTTCTTGCCTTTAAATGGTACATACTGAAAAAATGTGGAATAGATATAAAAAATTTTTCTGTTCTCAGGATAAACAGAAATTACGAGCGAAAGAAAAAGCTTAACGTAAATATGCTTTTTATTATGGATGACTGTACTAAGGAAGTGTTGGCTAGGCAAAAAACGGTTAGCGGAAAACTTTCCAATATAGCGACCGTAATGAAGCTGGACAAAGAGCCAAAAAGGCGGCTTGGAGTTTACTGTGACAGACCGGCGCAGTGCAGGTACAGGGAATACTGTCACAGAGGTCTTCCGAGCCCGTCGGTTCTTGACCTTCATCACATGAGTGTTACGGAAAAATACAGGCTTCTTAATAAGGGCGTTGTTACCTACGGTGATGTACTGGGGGGCAATGTCCGGCTTAGCACTGAATGTCTCCGCCAGCTGAAATTTACATATAATGACCTTCCGCCGTATGTTGACAGGAAAAGGCTGGGGGACTATCTGAGAAAAATACGCTATCCCCTTTATTTTCTTGACTTTGAGTGTTTCCAGCAGCCGGTGCCGAGATACAGGGGGATAAAGCCTTTTATGGCGATACCTTTTCAGTTTTCGCTTCACGTGCTGAGAAGCCGGGAATCTGAGACTGAGCATTATGAGTTTCTGGCAAAGGAGGGTACGGACCCGAGAAGACCCGTTGCCGAAGCGCTTTGCAGATATATACCAAAGGGAAGCTGCGTAATTGCGTACAATAAGCATATGGAGGGGGACGTGCTGGGCTATCTTGCAAGGATTTTCCCTGACTTTTCGGAGCAGCTTTTGTCACTGACCGCAGGTATGATGGATTTGATGGAACCCTTTTCAAAGGGCTATTACTATTGTAGGGAGATGGAGGGCTCATTTTCAATAAAAAATGTGCTTCCAGCTCTTTGCGGAGAAAGGGACGGACTGAGCTACAAGTCCCTTAGCGGAGTTTCTGATGGCGAGGAGGCAAAGGCGGCCTATGAAAGTTTGCTTGAGAAAAGTCCACAGGAGCGTGAAAATGTAAAAAGAGAGCTTTTGGACTATTGTCGTCTTGATACACTTGCTATGGTTAATATTTTAAAAAAGCTTTACGAAGCGGCAGATTTGTAAGGAAAAAACTCTGATTCCTATTGAAAAAACAGAGATTTTTTTGTAAAATGAGCTTGGCAGCAATGCCTGACATTGACCCGCTGGGGCGGGCAGTGATTGAAAGGAGAAAATTATGAAAAGAAAGCTAACCGTTATTTTAATCGCACTGCTTGTGTGCGCCGTACTGTGCTCATGCTCGGACGGCAGCGTGGCAGAACAAAATCGCAGGGAAACAAATGAGCTTGTTGTCGGAATAAGCCAGGATTTGGACGAAAGTCTTGACCCACATATGGTCATTGCGGCAGGAACGAAGGAAATTATGTTCAACGTCTTTGAGGGACTGCTAAAGCCTACGCCTGAGGGAGACTTGGAAGAAGCTCTTTGCCAGAGCTGGGAGGTTTCCGATGACAGACTCTCCTATACATTCCATCTGAGAGAGGGTGTACTTTTCCATAACGGTGAGGAAATGACAGCCGACGACGTTGTTTATTCCATAAACCGCTGTGCCGATACAAGTGACGGCGAGCCGCTGGTACCGGGCTTTTCCATTATTGACAGCGTAGAAAAGACTGACGACCATACCGTTAAGATAACTCTTTCCGAGCCGTCTAATGAATTTATCTCATATATGACAGCTGCTATTATCCCGGAGGGATACAGCGACCAGGCTACCATGCCTGTGGGAACAGGTCCGTTTAAGTTTGTTTCCAGAGCTGCCCAGGACAATATTGTCTTTGAGAAATTTGATGATTACTGGGGAGAAAAGGCAAGGCTTGATAAAATTACATTTAAGATAATTGAAAACGCAGACAGTATAATTATGAGTCTTCAGAGCGGCTCGATAGATTTCTGCGCCCATCTTACAAGCGCGCAGACAGACCAGCTGGGTGATGATTTTTACATTAGCCAGGCAACCATGAATCTTGTACAGGCGCTGTACCTTAATAACAGTGTGGAGCCCTTCAATAATAAGCTTGTACGCCAGGCACTCTGCTATGCCATTGATAAGCAGGAGATAATCGACATGGCGTTTAACGGATACGGTGTGAAAATCGGATCCAGTATGTATCCTGCTTTTACAAAATATTTTGATGACAGTTTGACTGATTATTATACCTATGACGTTGAAAAGGCAAAGGAGCTGTTGGCTCAGGCGGGATATGAAAACGGATTTTCCACGACGATCTCTGTGCCGTCAAACTATCAGCCCCATATGGATACGGCGACGGTAATTGTGGAGCAGCTGGCAAGGGTCGGCATAACGGCAACCATTGAGCCTGTGGAGTGGGACAGCTGGGTAAACGATGTTTATATCGGAAGACAGTTTGAGTCTACTGTCGTGGGCGTTGACGCGTCAAACATGACAGCTAGGGCACTGCTTGAACGGTTTGTATCCGATAACGACAGCAACTTTATAAACTTTAACAGTCCCGAGTACGACAAGCTTTTCAGCGAGGCTGTCTCCTGCTATGATGATGAGGAGCAGACCGAAATTTACAAGCAGATGGAGCGGGTACTCACTGAGGAGGCTGCCAATGTGTATATTCAGGATCTGGCTGACCTTGTGGCAATAAGGGAGGGCATTGACGGATTTAAGTCATATCCCGTTTACGTTCTTGATTTTTCAGAAGTGGGGTACAGTGAATAATGATAGCGGCTGCGTGTTTTACCGCAGCTGATGAGGAGGGAGACCCGGTATGAAATTCGTTATAAAAAAGCTTGGAGAGCTTCTTGTAACGATGGTGGTGGTCTCCTTCCTTACTTTTGCGGCCTTTGATATTATACCTGGCGACCCGGCAACCAATATGCTTGGTACTCAGGCGACGCCGGAAAAGGTGGAGGCGCTCAGGGAGGAGCTTGGACTTAACAGACCATTTCTTGTACGGTACGGAGACTGGCTTCTGGGTTTCTTTACAGGAGATTTGGGGGTGTCCTACGACTACAACCAGGAGGTATGGAGTCTTATTAAGGAAAAACTGCTTGTTACAATGTGCCTTACCTTTATGAGCTTTATACTTATTGTGGGACTTTCCGTCCCCATAGGCATGCTGGTGGGTGAGAAGAAAAGCTGGCTGATAATCGCCATAGACCAGCTGTGTATGGCAGTCCCTCCGTTTTTTACGGGACTTATACTTACGTGGATATTCGGAATTACGCTGAAGCTGTTTACCCACGGAAGTTTTCCCGGAATTTACAATGACTTTTTCGGCAGCTTAAAATACATGATATACGCCGCAGTGAGCATCTCCATTCCAAGAATCGCCATGACTGTACGTATGATGAGCGGTACCGTATCTCAGGAGCTTAGAAAGGACTATGTAAAAACAGCCCTGGCAAGAGGCGGAAGGGGAAAATATATTCTCCGTCACCACGTTTTGAGAAATTCCAGCGTACCTATTGTCACATTTCTGGCACAGACCATGGCGGAGATAATCGGCGGAAGTATAGTGGTGGAGCAGGTTTTTGCAATACCGGGACTGGGCAGGTTTTTGGTGGCGTCCATATCAAACCGAGACTATCCCTCTGTCCAAGCCATAGTTGTAATATTGGCTTTCTGGGTAGTGCTTGCCGGAATTATTTCTGACGTAATCAACATGAACATTGACCCGAGACTTAAGCTGGGGGTGGAAAAATGAGAAATAAAAGCCTCAGCCTTAAAATTGGGCTTGCGATAAGTGTATTTTTTTTCCTGTTTGCCATTGTAGGCGTGTTATGGACACCGTACAGTCCAACGGAAATGGGGGCGGACAGTCAGCTTATGGCTCCTTGCCCAGCTCACCTTATGGGTACGGACAATTTCGGAAGGGATATTTTCAGCCGCGTTATGAAGGGCACAGGTACCACAATGCTTGTAGCCTTCTCAACTGTATTATTCGGCGCGTTTTTCGGAGTTGCTATCGGAGCTGTCACAGGATATTTCGGCGGAAAGCTGGACGCTGTCCTTATGCGGATAAACGATTCCATAACGGCGCTTCCCAGCATACTCCTCGCTCTTGTTATAATCAGTCTTTTGGGACCGGGAAGAAAAATAAATCTTATTCTGGCTCTGGGAATAGTATTTATACCAAGCTTTGCAAGGGTATCCAGAACGGCTTTTGCTGCCTCGTCAGCCCAAAACTACATCACAAGCGCAAAGCTCATGGGCGCGGGGACCTTTAGAATAATAGTGTTTCATATGCTTCCAAACACGGTAAGCGTGCTTCTCCCGGCGCTAACTATCGGCTTTAACAACGCGGTGCTGGCGGAGGCGTCCATGAGCTATCTGGGAATAGGAGTTAAGCCTCCGGACGCATCTTTGGGCTACATGCTCAGCGAAGCGCAGAGCTATGTAATGAGCGCACCGTGGTACTGTCTTATGACAGGCGGCGTCATAGTTCTCATTGTTTTTGGCGTGGGTCTTGTGGGAGAGGGACTCAGAAACGGAGGCGGCGAGGAATGATTTTACAGGTAAATGACCTCCATATAAAGTTTCACTCCAGACAGGAGGAGGCAGTAAGGGGTATATCCTTTAATGTTGAGCAGGGGGAGATAAAGGGGCTTGTAGGCGAGTCCGGCTCCGGAAAATCTGTCACTGCCCAGAGTATAATGGGGCTTCTTGACAGGCGCTTCTGCGACATATCGGGCGAAATAATTCTCTGCGGAGAGGACGTTACTCAAATGGACGAGGACAAGCTGGCGTCCATACGGGGAAAGACGGTTTCCATGGTGTTTCAGGACCCGTTTGCCGCGATGAATCCACTTATAAAAGTGGGAAAACAGGTGGAGGAATCGATGGCGCTTCACAGTAAGATGACGAAGGAACAGCTTTACGAAAAGGCTGTTTCCGCCATGGCAATGGCGGAGCTTTCCCAGCCTGAGGAAGTTTACAAAAGGTACCCGTTTGAGCTTTCCGGAGGAATGCTTCAGCGTGCCATGATAGCTTCAGCCATTGCTCAAAAGCCGGAGCTTTTAATCCTGGACGAGCCTACAACGGCTCTTGACGTAACTATCCAGGCACAGATTTTAAAGCTTGTCAAAGGTCTTAACGAAAAGTACGGCATTTCCATGCTGTTCATTTCCCATAACCTTAACGTGGTGAGAAAGCTGTGTTCCAAAACGGCGGTAATGGAGCACGGTGTTATAGTGGAGGAGGGGAATACGGAGGAGATTTTCAATAATCCGACCCACCCCTATACAAAGCGTCTTATAGCAGCCATACCAAGGGGGATAGGGGGGAGCGAAAATGAAAAATGACCTTGCCCTGTCCGTTGTGAATCTGACCGGCGGTTACCGTGATAGGAATATTTTCGGCAGAATAAAGACGGAAGAAGTTATACACGACGTATCCTTTGATGTTCACATAGGTGAGATTGTAGGTCTTGTGGGTGAGTCCGGCACGGGGAAAACTACCCTTGCAAAGACAATACTCGGTCTTGAGAAGCCTTTTTCCGGTCAGGTTCTGCACTACACAAAAAGACCACAGATGATTTTTCAAAACCCGTACAGTGCGCTGAACCCCGCTTATAAAATATCCTGGATTCTTGAAGAACCCCTTCGTATTATGGGAGGAATGAAGCCGGCGGAGCGTAAGAACGAGGTGCTTAAAATGCTGGAGCTTGTGGGGCTTTCGGAAGATTGCCTTTCAGCGTATCCCAGGGAGCTTTCCGGCGGTCAGCGGCAGAGGGTATCCATTGCGGCGGCTCTGATTCAAAAGCCCAGGTTTTTGATTGCGGATGAGCCAGTTTCGGCTCTTGACGTTACGATTCAGGCTCAGGTTCTGGAGCTTCTTAAAAGGCTTAGACAGGAGCTTGAGCTGAGCTACCTTTTTATATCCCACGATCTTGCGGTGGTTTACCAGCTGTGTGACAGTGTTATTGTAATGAAAGACGGTCGTGTAATTGAAAAGGGTGACACTAAGACTGTTTTTAAAAATCCACAGCAGGAATATACAAAGCTGCTGCTCAGCGCGGCAGATTAAGGAGAAAGCGAATTTTGTATTTATCAGACAAGCTAAAAAAATACGCGACCAGCGGTTTTTTGCCCATGCATATGCCGGGGCACAAACGAAATTACAGTAAATTTCCCTGGCTTACCGGGCTGGGGTGCCGCACGGATATAACAGAGATTTCAGGTTTTGACAATCTTAACGAGCCGGAGGGGATTTTTGCCGAGCTTAACAGCCTTGCAGCGGAGACTTGGGGGGCAAAACATTCCATAGCCATGACAAATGGCAGTACCGGAGCGATTCTGGCAGCGGTTAAAACAGTTATGGGACAGGGCGGAAGAATAATTATATTCCGGGGCTGCCATAAGTCGGTATATAATGCGGCTGAGCTTTGCGGAGCTGATATTGAGTATATTCTGCCGGAGACGGAGGTACAAACTGGCATATGGAAAAGCGTTACGCCGGAACAGGTAAAAGACAGCCTTGAAAAATTTCCAGATACTAAGCTTGTCGTTATAACAAGCCCCACCTATGAGGGCGTAATAAGCGATATTTCCGGTATTTCCCGGGTGTGCCGTGAAAGGGAAGTCATACTTATGGTGGACGAAGCCCACGGAGCCCATCTGGGATTTGGCGGATTTCCGGAAAGCAGCGTAAAGCTGGGGGCAGATATTGTGGTGCAGAGTCTTCACAAGACTCTGCCAAGCCTGACCCAAACGGCAATGCTGCATCTGTGCTCAGACAGGGTGGATTACATTTCCCTTATGCAAAATGCCGCCATTTTTCAGTCCTCAAGCCCGTCTTATATACTGTCCTCAAGCATTGACGGCTGCGTTCGGTACATGGCGGAGAGAGGCAACGCCGAGGCGGAAGCCTGGCTAAGCTGTCTTACCATATGCGATGATGCGGCTAAAAAGCTGAAGCGGCTTCGCATTATGCGCTACGGCGGTGACAGGACGGAAAACAGCGGATTTTTCTCCTTTGACCCGTCGAAGCTTGTGGTCCTTACCACCGGTGCGCAGATTTCAGGTCCTGAACTTGGTGCGTTACTCCGCGATGAATACAGTATTGAGGTTGAGATGATAAGCACCGATTATCTTATAGCCATGACAGGAATGGGTGATACGCCGGACACTATAAAAAGATTTTGTCAGGCGCTTTTGGAGATAGACGGAAATCTGCGTACACGAAAAAATATTTGTGAAAAGGTCTCTGCCGTCAGCGTCCCGGAAAAGATTATGACACCGGGGGAGGCGGCTCTTTGTCGATGGGTTCAGTTGCCACTCAGCGAGAGTGTCGGTGAAATTTCCCGGGAATACGTGTGGGCATACCCTCCCGGAGCACCGGTGCTTGTACCCGGTGAGCGAATCGACAACAGAACTGTGGAGCAGATAATAGAGCTGTATTCAGCAGGCGTTTCGGTCCATTCAACAAGAAAAGACGTGCCCTATTCTATCTGCTGCGTCGATAAAAGCTATTGACCTTGATAGAAAAATATAGTATTATACTATGTTGTAAGCGTAAGTTTACAAGCCGCTTGATTAATCAGGGAAAGGGGGTAAACCCGAATGAAGCGTATTCATACCATCGAGACCCGTGACCTCGCACAGAGCGTTATCAGCGGTGGCTGCGGAGAGTGCCAGACTTCC
>CALWYM010000005.1 GCA_944385775.1 uncultured Oscillospiraceae bacterium
TGGAATATGATAAAGCTTTCAGGCAGGGAGAGTACACAGTGGGATAACCAGGGAAGGGAGATTGTCAGTTCCTGGGCAAGAGCCGGAGCCTATGAAATCAAAGATGGAGCGGTGACGGTAAACCTTAATTTGGGAGCAGTGCTTTTGTCTTCCGAAAACAGTATGCTTACAGCAAGTCATAGGGCAGTTCTCTCAGGACAGGCAGACGGGTATAATGAAATAGAGAGCGTTGTACCTATAACAGCAGGTACTCGTGTGGGAGCTGGAGAGATAGATTTTTCCCCTGAGTGTGAAGTAAACCTTCTTATGTTTAGCAGCGTAGATGTGTTGTCAATTGAAGCTATTGAAGAATCAGAGGAAGGCTGTAATTACACATGGCCTTCTATAATCGCGTACAGAATATGTT
This sequence comes from uncultured Oscillospiraceae bacterium, assembly GCA_944385775.1. Taxonomy (GTDB): domain Bacteria; phylum Bacillota; class Clostridia; order Oscillospirales; family Oscillospiraceae; genus RUG626. The sequence goes on from CALWYM010000005.1 coordinate 407, forward strand.
GTGGAGATACTATATGGTCTATTTGTAAAAAATTTAAAGCAAGCGTACCTATTGTAAAAGAAATTAATGAAAAAAGCGGCGATGAGCTAAGGGAGGGAAGTCTGATTATTATTCCTAAAACCTGAAAAAGCTCATTAAAATGGATAAAATAGCGAAACAAAGCTTTTTAAAATGCTTTAACGACAGCAGTTTGCCCTCTTGTCATACGATAATAATTGTGCTAAAATTGTTTAGAAAAATTATAAATTCGTACTAGCGGAGGGAGACACTTCATGTCAGGACATTCCAAATGGCATAACATACAGAAAACAAAGGGGGCTGCTGATGCGAAACGTTCGCAGGCATTTACAAAAATCGCAAGAGAGATGATAGTTGCGGTTAAGGAAGGCGGAAGCGGTGACCCGGCGAATAATTCCCGTCTTGCAACCGTGATTGCCAAGGCTAAGGCTGCAAATATGCCCAATGACAATATTAAGAGAACTATTGAGAGAGCTTTGGGCAGCGGTAATACAGATAACTTTGAAACTATCACCTATGAGGGATACGGTCCCGAAGGCGTGGCAGTTATAGTTGAGGCGATGACAGACAACAGAAATCGTACAGCTTCCGATGTACGCCACCTGTTTGACAAGTACGGTGGAAATCTGGGCGCTGCGGGCTGCGTTTCCTGGTCCTTTGATAAAAAGGGTGTTATTGTTATAGATAACGAGGACGAGGAGCTTGACGAGGATACTGTTATGATGGACGCACTTGAGGCTGGAGCTGAGGACTTCTCTCCTGAGGAGGGTGTTTTTGAGGTCTATACGGCGCCTGAAAACTTTTCTCAGGTTGTGTCTGCTTTGGAGGGAAAGTATAAGTTCCTTTCAGCTCAGGAGGAAATGGTTCCCCAGAACTACGTCAAAATTACTGATCCCGACAATGTTAAGAAATTTGAGAAAATGCTGGAGCTTATGGACGACAATGACGATATTCAGAACGTCTGGCACAACATGGAAGCGTAAATTAATAAAAGCTTGAGACTAAAAATAGCCCTTTCTGCAATATAATTCAGGCAGAAAGGGTTATCTTTTATTTCTCCGGAGAATTGGATTTATTCTCCCACTGATACAAAATAAAAAAATTGCTATACGGTACGTTTACTTTTCCAAAAAGAAAGCCGCAGACTTTTGAGTCTGCGGCTTTCTTTTTTTATTCCTCGTCAGGGAATTTTTCAACCTTAACTATGTTTGGGGTAATATTGCTTTTCACAAATTCCAATGCCTTTTTACTGGCTAAATCCTCAATAATACCTTCACGTCCGCCGAGCTGCTCAAGGGCGGAGGGATAGGTAAGATTATTTACCTTTGCAAAGCTGTTTACAGCGGAGCTTATTTCATCATCTGAAATCAAAATATTCTCCGTTCTAGCTATATATTCCAGGGCAAGGGAGAGTTTAACCTGGCTTTCCGCCACGGGAGTACATTCACTTCGATATCCTTCAATAGTTTTGCCTACTCTTCTTAAGGCTTCCTCAGAGGAAATGCCCTCAACTGCTGCCGAAGCTTCCAAATTATCCATAAGTCTTTGCAGACACACATCAATCATGGGCTGTGGTATGTAGCAGTCAACAGCGTCAGCAAGGGTTTGGCTGATAGCCTGGGAATAAAGCCTTTTGCTCTTTCCGTTGAACTTATCCTGACGCTTTTTCCTGGTTGCCTCCCGGAAATCTTTGACTGTTTCACAGCCTGCAATGTTCTTTTTTACATATTCATCTGTACACTCCTCAAGCCGACGTTCCCAAACGCCGTTAAGATGTACCGAAAGCTCAATGGTAAGACCTGCAATTTCTTCGCGGTGAAAATTTTCCGGCATAGTAAGGGACAGCTCAAGGTCGTCCCCAGCAACATGGCCTACCAGCTTTTCGTCAAGTCCGGCAAAGAGAAGACCGCTGCCCAGTGTAAAACGGTTGTTTTTGCCGTGGTCAAAGGGAAAGGGTTTTCCACCTGAGGTGCCTGAAAAATCCATGTCTACAATATCATCATATCGGGCTTCACGGGGTACTTCCAGTACCAGTCTGTGATTAAGCATATATTGATTAATTTCCTTGTCAATATCGGCTTCGCTGCAAGTTCTCTCGTACTTTACCGGCTTGAGTCCGCGAAAATCAAGCTTTTCAATTTTCGGATAATCAAAGAAACTAATTAACGCATTAAGCCCGTTTATGTCGGCACGGATTATATTTATGACAGGCTGAGACACGGGAGCAAAATCACGCTCAATGCAGAGATTATTAAAAGAGGTGCTTACAGCGTTATCCTTGGCAATGTTTACAAGTTCATTTCCGTAAATTTTCATTGCGGTATTCAAGGGCATTTTCCCGGGTCTGTAACCCTTGGTAGGTCTGGCACTTTGAAGCATACGTGAAGATTTTTTCAAATATTCCTCAAATTCAGGGGCTGATAATACGAGCTCAAACTGAATAAATTGTCTTTTGTCCTGTTTGAAGTTTACTATTTCCATAATGCCTCTTTATGTTTTCAGCTTCTGTAAAACGGGAGCTGAGTATCATTTTCCTCCTCATAATATTCTGTGTTTTTTTCAAGAATGTTTATAACAAGCGAAAATCCACCCCCTGCAAGGTATGCGCAGCAGGCAAAATAGTCATTTAGTACAACTGAACCTCTGTGAGAAATTACAAAATAGATATTTCCCAGAGCTGTTATGGCAAAGAAAACAAAGGTAAGAAAGCTCCATATCTTAATGTAAGACGTAGATTTATGCTGTTCATACTTAGTCATTTTTCTCGGACAGGATATATAGAAAATGTCTGCTGTAACAAGAAAAATAAGACAGAGAAATGTAATGCAGCCGGGGACACTTATGTAGGTACTGATATTTCGCTGACCAGGCATAAGGGAAAATATCAAAAATAAGCAAAGTGAACCAGCGGTGAGTAGTGAATAGATTATCTTACGCATTTTCCACTGCTTATCATCTAATAGATGGACATGATAATTATCAACATAAAAGCGTTTGACTTTATAACCTTTACCAGATTTCTTTTCTACCTTTGCTGTCACATAGCCGTCAAAATATTTTTGGTAGGAAGCAGTATGTTTTTTTGCTGTTTTCGCCATTAATATGATTCACCCGAATTCTTAAAGTATAGAAATACTATTTGGAGAATACAATGCAAAGCCCACGATTGTCAAGCAAAAAAATATTGGCGAAATTTTAATATGGGCAAAATTGTGCTAAAAAACCACAATTTATGCTGTAAATTAGTTACTTTGAGCAATAAAAAAGATTATAAATAGCATAATGCACAAAATTTATAAAAAAATTTTGTGCATTCAAGACAAAATATAAAATGTGTAAGAATTGTAGTAATTTTTCAAAGTTATTTGATATACATAAAAATAGACCTGTGATATAAAAAGTACATAAACTAAGCGGGAGATTGCTTAGGAAAATTGGTCAGTTTTATCCAAATAGAATAAGGAGGATTAGCATGTCGGAGTTTTCGATGTTTGAAGCAAAGCAAATTTATCCACGCACCTGGCAGATTACATATTCATTTGTCCAGTTTGGCGAAAAGATTAATCCTGTTTTCAGCTATCTTTTGGAAGGGGACAAATATTCCCTTGTAATTGATACAATGTATGGTTACGGCAATCTTCGTAAGTTTTGCGAGACGCTGACCGATAAGCCTATGAAGGTAGTAAACACACATTTCCACGGTGATCATATAGGCGGTAACTATCATTTTGATGAGGCTTATATTCATTGGAGAGATTTTCCGTATTTTTATTCTGATGGCACAGGGGCATTTCCCAAAACTGTTGAGGCTCTTTACGAAAGGGCGAAAAGTGTTGCGCTTGAGGAGTATAAAGACAAGCTTGATATAAATGATTTTAAAATTCAGGAGCCTATGGTCCTCTATCCTATTGAAGACGGTGATGTTTTTGATTTGGGAGATAGGGAGCTTGAGGTTATCTGGGTTGGAGGTCATTCCCCCGGCTGCATCGCACTTCTTGACAGGGTCAACAGATGCGCCTTTACAGGAGACTGCTGCAACAGCAATACACTTCTCGGAGGCGGTCTTAACGGACTTAGCGTTCAGCAGTATCTTAAAAATCTGATTCATTTCTATTCTTTCAGAAGAGAGTTTGATATTACCTACGGTGGTCATCAGATTCTTCCAGCAAGAGTAGTTGAGGAAGGAATAGAGCTATGCGGTAAGATAATCGCGGGAACGGACGACAAGGTTGAGTATGAAGTTTTAAACAGAAGAATGATATACGGCTCAAAGAGGGGAGAGAAAGGCAAGCTTCCCGACGGCAAGGTATTCAATATGTCTTACAGACCGGATAACATAAAGGGTCTTGTTGAAAACAAGAAAAGAATCTGAAAAAGTAGATTATCGCTTTAAGCGATAAAATAAAAAGGAGGATACAATATGTTTACAAGAAGAGACTTTCTGAAGTACATGGCCGTCTCTGCGGTTGGGGTCTCTGCGGCCGCGGCGCTTTCAGCCTGTGGTGGTGACAACGGCGAAACAAATCAGGATGAAACCAACACTGAAAATCAGGGTTCTGCTATTCAGGACATGGAGGAAAGCTCTGGTCTGATTACAGATGTAGCCGATGGTGAATTTGACGGCTGCGTAATTACTGACCGTGATTCCACCCAGAAGACCATGGCAAGAGTTGCAGCTCTGACTTACGAAACTGTTGACCCGTTCTACTATACCGGTCAGTTCGGAGGAATGATGGGTCAGAATCTTTACGCAGATCTGTGGGGTAAGGACCCTGCCGGAACAGCCTATGAAGTTGGCTACTGCGCCAAGGATTGGACTGTCAGTGATGACGGTCTCACTGTCAGCGTTGAGATATATGACTATATTAAGGACAGCGATGGAAACCCCATAACTGCTGCTGACTTTGTATGGTACCACAACTATTATACATCTATAAAGACTAACGCTTACGTAACAGGTGTTGAGCAGACCGGTGATTATACCTTTAACATTACGCTGAAGGATCCTTATTATCCCGGGGCGCTTTATGCTTCAACCAACAGATTTATCAAGTGCCTGTCACAGAAAGCCTATGAGGCAAACCCAGACCGCTTCCGTGATAATCCGACCTGCACAGGTCCTTATACCTGCATTGAGTTTACCTCCGGGTCCACTGCAACATTCCTTTATAATCATGATTTCTGGCAGCAGGATGATACCCTTATGCACCCGTTCTACAAGGCAAATATTGATGTAATTGGCTGGGACGTTATTACAGAGGATATTCAGCGTCAGACAGCTCTCGAGACAAATCTTGTCCAGATGGCAACTGTTGGAACTTCTGTTGCAGAGGATCTTCTTGAGTCCGGCGCTTGCCAGGTTGTAAAGTGCCCGCAGCAGTGGCCAGGTGCATTTGTTCTCAACTGCTATCCCGGTTCTGTCTTTGCTGATAACTATAACCTCAGAGCAGCTGTTGCATACTGCATAGACTATGAGTCGATGTGCCTTGCGACTACAAGAGGTCTTGGAACATATACAGGTATTATGGGTAACGATGCTTTTGCAGGCTATAATCCTGAGTGGGCAGACATTGGCTTCAAGTACGATGTTGAAAAGGCAAAGGAGTACTTTGCTGAGTCCGGTTACAAGGCAAACGAGCTTACACTCCGTTGGGGTGCAAACTATCAGAACGATGTACCGGTAATCCTTCAGTCCAACCTTGCCGAGCTTGGAATTGGTCTTGAGATTAACTACATTGATGAAGCAACATTCCTTACATATCGTGGTGAGGCAGATCAGCTTAAGTGGGATATTATCGGCTACGGACTTCTCGGTGAGTCTATGAGCGATATGATCTTCAGCTGCTGCGACCTTGACGCTTACAGCTTTGGTCCTATTTGCGGCGCCTATGATGAGGAGAACTATGAGCTTGCGTATAAGGCCCGTTACAGTGGAGATCCTGCTGACCTCGACAAAGCATACAGAACCATGCACGAGAAGATTTATTACATTCCTCAGTGGGAGGCTCCCAGCTTCTATGGTCTCCATCCGAAAATTACTTCTCTTACACGCTCCGGCGCAACAGCCTGCGTCCAGTCCTGCAAATATGCGGAGGACTATGACGTGTATTATGAGATGTAATGCAGCATAAAAAATCTCAGTTATAAAGCATAAATTATACACAGCGGGCACGTTTCACAGTGTGCAGCGTGTCCGCTTTGTGTATTCTTGGAGGAGAGATAATGGGAAAATACATCGTTAGACGTTTATTATTGCTTATACCCGTTATAATCGGAGTAACAATAATTATCTTTACGCTTATGTATCTGGTACCGGGTGACCCGGCGCACTCCATACTTGGCTCAGGCGCTGAGCCTTGGGAATATGAGGAACTTCGTGAAAAGATGGGACTTAATGATCCGTATATCATGCAGTTAGTCAGATACATAAAACAGGTTTATATTGATTTTAACCTCGGTAATTCGTATCTTACCGGAGTATCAGTTTCCGGAGAGCTGTTTTACAGGCTGCCGAAGACACTTACTTTGAGCTTTATAGGAATGTTTGTCTCCATTTCGGTTGGTATTCCAATGGGAGTATCCTCCGCTGTGCACAGAGGCACCTGGAGAGACTATGTTCCTCTTACTATAGCACTGTTTGGCGTTTCAATGCCAGGCTTCTGGTTTGCTCTCATGCTTGTGCTTTTGTTCTCGGTTAAGCTTGGGTGGCTTCCTCCGTATGGTCTGGGGGGAATTGAATATTGGATATTGCCTATAATTTCAAGTTCTCTCCACGGTATTTCAAATCTTGCTCGTCAGACCAGATCCTCAATGCTGGAAGTTCTCGGTTCCGACTATATCGTTATGGCAAGAGCTAAAGGTATGCCTGAGCGTTCAGTTATCTATAAGCACGCATTCCCCAATGCGCTTATTCCGGTAATTAATATTCTTGGCGGAACACTTGCTTTCTCCTTTGGCGGAGGAATGTTGACAGAGACTATTTTCTCAATCCCCGGCGTTGGATATTACATGGTTAAGTCTGTAAACCAGAGAGACTACCCCGCGGTTCAGGGCGGCGTACTGCTGCTTTCGGTAGTTTTCAGCTTTGTAATGGTTCTTACTGATATAGTTATGGCTATGGTCGACCCGAGAATCAAGGCACAGTTTGCCAGCAGAACTGCAAAGAAAGTAAAGGAGGCAAAGAGCTAATGTCTGATAAATCTTCTAAGACTTTGAACAGGCAGAATACTGAGCCTAAATCAGAAAACAAAGCCGTAAAAAAACAAAACCAGGCATTAATTGTCTTCAAGCGTTTGATTCAAAGACCTACGGCAGTTATCGGAATGGTAATAGTAGCAGTACTTTTATTTGTAGCGATTTTTGCAGAAGTCCTTACACCTTATGACTATACAAAAATTGATGTATTGAACGCAAACCTTTCTCCAAGCCTTGCCCACCCTGCCGGCACGGACTCAGTTGGAAGAGATATTCTGGCAAGGCTTATGATGGGTACGAGATACTCCCTTACCCTGGGTGTGTGTTCTACTTTGCTTGGTACATTGCTCGGCTGTATTGTCGGATGCGTAGCAGGATTCTTTGGCGGAACCGTTGATGAAGTTATAATGAGACTTTGCGATGTTATCCAGTCAATTCCTGGCATGGTACTTAATGTTGCCGTGGCCTGCGCTATTGGTACAGGTTTTTGGAACTGCATTCTCGTTCTTAGTATCGGAGGTATTGCGGGTAATGCCAGAATGCTCAGAGCTAACATTCTTAAGATAAGAGACATGGAATATGTAGAGGCTGCTGAGGTTGTTAACTGCTCCAATGTAAAAATAATGGTAAAACATCTTGTACCAAACGCTTTTGCACCTATGATTGTTGGTATGAGTATGGGAATCGGCGGACAGATTATGGCAGCTTCTGGTCTCGCTTATCTGGGACTCGGTGTTTCTCAGCCTACTCCTGAGTGGGGCGCAATGCTTTCTGACGGACGTAACTACCTTACCAAATACCCATGGATGTGTATTTTCCCCGGCGTGCTGATCATGATTACCGTTCTTGCTGCAAATCTTCTTGGTGACGGTTTGCGTGACGCTCTTGATCCGAAGCTTAAGAAGTGAGGTAGAAAATATGAGTGAGAAATTATTAGAGGTAAAAAACCTTGATGTGCATTACGTCACATCAGATGCAGATGTTTATGCTGTAAACGGTCTCTCCTTTTCGCTTGGAAAAAGCCGCACTCTTGGTCTCGTCGGTGAGACCGGCGCAGGCAAGACCACCGTTGCAAGAGCAATTCTGAGGATTCTTCCGGATCCTCCGGCACAAGTCAGAGAAGGACAGGTTATCTTCGAGGGTCAGAGTTTATATGATCTCTCCGAGCAGGAAATGCAAAAAATACGCGGTGACAAGATAACCATGATATTCCAGGACCCAATGACAGCTCTAAATCCTGTTATTCCTGTGGGCGACCAGATTGCTGAGGTTGTTGAGCTTCATAACGGAGGCAAGAGGGAGGAAGCAAAGAAAAGAGCTATTGAGATGCTTGAAACGGTTGGCATTCCCGCTGAACGCTATGTAGAATATCCGCATCAGTTCTCCGGTGGTATGAAGCAGAGAGTCGTTATAGCAATAGCTCTTGCCTGTAACCCTACGCTTCTTTTGGCTGATGAGCCTACGACAGCTCTTGACGTTACTATTCAGGCTCAGGTTCTGGAGCTTATGAAGGAGCTTAACGCTACTAATGATACGTCCATGATTCTAATTAC
>CALWYM010000006.1 GCA_944385775.1 uncultured Oscillospiraceae bacterium
TATAATGACAGTAGTAATTGGCGGCGGACTATATGTGCATATTGCTATATAATCCGAAAAAACCTGTTGGAGGTGCGGTCGTGCAGAATGTTACCAGGAAAGAGATAGCTCCGGGAGTGAATCTCACAACTGTGTCCACATACAAGTTTAAAACCGGCTGCCTTTCCATGACATTGGTCACACGATTGCAAAAGAAAACTGCGTCACTCAACGCGGTGCTTCCTTATGTTTTACGCAGGGGTACTGCAAAAAATCCGGATATGGTAAGTATAGAACGCCAGCTTGACGACCTTTATGGAGCCAGAATTGAGCCTGTTGTAAGAAAAAAAGGTGAGACTCAGTGTGTCGGATTTTACGCTGATTTTCCAGATGACGCTTATCTGCCGGGAGGATCATCCGTGCTTGAGAAAACGGCTGAGCTTATGGGTGAGATGCTTTTGTCCCCGGCTACCCGCGGCGGAAGGCTTATTAAAGAATATGTGGACCGTGAACGTGAAAATCTGCTGGCAGACCTTTATGCTGAGATTAACGATAAGCGGTATTTTGCCGCAAAGCGTCTTAATGAAATTATGTGCAGCGATGAGGCATACGGCGTAAGTAAACTTGGAACTGTGTCCGAAGCGCAGAAAATCTCGGTCTATACGCTGACGAATCATTACAGGGAGCTTCTTGCTTCATCAAATATAGAGCTGTTTTACTGCGGAAGTGCTGACGCGGACAGGGTGGAGAATGTGCTCAGATATGTGCTTTCCGCGTTGCCAAGAAGGGATAAGCTCTCGCTTACCTATACTGACGTTAAGTTCTCTCCGGATAAGGACAGCCCGACTTTAGTGACTGAGCAGATGAATGTTTCCCAAGGGAAGCTTGTGATGGGCTATCGTATAGGCGATGCAATGAGAGAGCAGCTTCATCCCGCTATGATTGTTTTTAACGCGGTGTTTGGTGGCTCTGTAACGTCTAAGCTTTTTATGAATGTCCGTGAGAAGCTGTCGCTTTGTTATTATGCCAATTCGGCAATTGACAGGCATAAGGGAGTTATGGTGGTATCCTCGGGTATTGAATTTGATAAATATGACGAGGTTTATAATGAGATTACCGCCCAGCTGGAGGCTATAAAGCAGGGAAAAATCGACAGCTGGGAGTTGGAGGGCGCAAAAAAAGCGATTATCACAGCTATCTCATCTTCCGTAGATTCGCCTGTTGGGCTGGAGTCCATGTATCTGGACAGCGCCCTGAATAATCTGATTGCTACACCGGAAAATATGGCTGCCCTTGTGTCCCTGGTAACAAAGGAAGATGTTGTCAGGGTAGCAAAAGGGGTGACATTGGATACGGTTTATTTCCTGACAGGAGAGGGAGATTATGCTGGAGAAGAGAGAGTACGGTAAACTTTGCGAGACAGTATGGTCAGATACGCTTGATAACGGGCTCAGGCTTACGGTTGTCTCAAAGCCCGATTTTAAAAAGAGCATGGCATTTTTTGCCGTAAACTACGGCGGCTCCGACAGAGAGTTTTTTGTCGGTAGCGATCTTAGGACTACACCGGCAGGGATTGCCCATTTCCTTGAGCATAAAATGTTCGATATGGAAGGCGAAGAAAATGCTCTTACAATTCTTTCGGGGAGGGGCACATCGGCTAATGCCTTTACCTCGTCTGATATGACGGCTTACCATTTTGAATGTATAGATATGTTCTATGAAAACCTGGAAACTCTTTTAACCTTTGTTTCAACGCCGTACTTTACAGAGGACAGCGTTAATAAGGAGCGGGGGATTATAGGTCAGGAGATACGGATGGTTGAGGACGAGCCTGATTACGCAGTTTACTACGGTCTTTTAAAGGGGCTTTTTAAGAGTAATCCAGTTCGTGAGCCTGTGGCGGGCTCTATTGAAAGCATTTCTCAGATAACAGCTGACACACTGTATGAGCTTCACCATCTGTTTTATACTCCCTCAAATATGGTGCTTACTGTGGTGGGAAATCAGGACCCTGAGAAAATACGTGATATGGCACTGAGAATTCTGCCGAAAGAGTATTCCCCCGTACCGAAGAAATACTTCGGCGGCAAGGAAAAAATAAAACCAAATGAACCGATGACCATGCAGGTAATGGAAGTAGGCGCTCCGCTTTTTCTGGCGGGCTGTAAGGCTATGCCTGACGTATGGGGTTATACCGGCGCCAGGTATGAAATTACTGCTGCGCTGGCTCTAAGCGCCCTTATGGGGCAGGCGTCTCCCCTTTATAACAGTATGTACTCTAAGGGTATTATCAATGAGACCTTTTCCTATGATTTTGAGGTGACAAGCGGAGTATCATTCTTTTCGTTCGGAGGAGAGACGGAAAATCCGGAACTGGTGGCAGAGACGGTGTTTAAAGAGGCAGAGCGGCTTGTGAAAAATGGACTGCCAAAGGACTATTTTGAAAGAAGGAAAAAATCCGCCATTGGTTCAAGCCTTCGTGTCCTAAATTCCTTTGAAAGCATTTGCTACGATACTGCTGTTGCCGGTTTTTACGGGTATGATTATTTTGGAACCTTTGATATGTTCTCGAAGATAACCGAGGATGAGGTGCTTGATTTTCTCAGGCGGTATTTGAGACCGGAAAACATGGCTATTTCTATTGTGAAAGGGGAAAGGGAAAATTAATGCCTGACGGAGCAATATCGTTTCCCATGTTCGGGGACTTTTATATAAATCCTACCAGATATATTTCTATCGGCGGACTGAAAATACACTGGTATGGAGTGATTATATGCACGGGCTTTATTCTTGCAGTTATTTACGCTTGCAAGAGAGCAGATGAGTTTGGGCTTGAAGCAGACAATATACTGGACGCAGTTATTTTCGGTATGCCGACGGCTATTATATTTGGCAGAATATACTATGTTGTGTTCTATTGGGATTTATATAAGGATAACCTTTCTGAAATAGTGAAGGTATGGCACGGCGGCATAGCCATGTACGGTGTGCTTCTGGGCGCCATTATTACCTGCGTTATATACACAAGGCACAAAAAAATATCCCTTCTTGCATTTCTCGATTTGATTGCCATTGGATTTATGATTGGTCAGTTTATCGGACGCTGGGGCAATTTCATCAACAGGGAGGCCCACGGGTACGAAACGGAAGTGCTTTGGCGCATGGGTATTACCGAAAACGGTGTTACGAAGTATTATCACCCCACATTCTTTTATGAGTCGCTGTGGAACTTTGTGGGCTTTATACTTATCCATTTATACTCCAAAAAGTACAGGACCTTTGACGGCGAGATATTTTTGTGCTATATTTCATGGTATGGCTTCGGGCGTATGATTATTGAGGGAATGAGAACCGATAGTCTGTATCTGTTTAATACGGGTATCCGCGTAAGTCAGCTCGTGGCGTTTTTGTCATTTGTCATAGGCGGTGGTATACTGCTATATATCAAGTTTAAAATCAGACCAGACCCTGATAAGATGTTTGTCAGGAGACGGTCGGTGGCTGCATCGTCAGATGCGAAAAAAGAATAATTATTATGGGAGGAAATAAATATGGCAAACTTTAATTTTGATCTGTTTAAGAAAAAAGCGGCAGAAAAAGCAGGTGAGCTTGCCGGAAAGTCTGTGGCAGCTCTCAACACTGCAGCCGATAAGGCTACAACTGTTGCAAAGAAAGCAAAGCTCAATGCAGAGATTGCCTCTGAAAAGGAGCAGATGAAAAAGAATTATATGGTCCTTGGTCAGCTCTATTTTGAAAAGTACGGTGAAAATGCAGACCCTGATTTCGCTTCCATTATTGCGGGAATAAACAGTTCTGTTTCTGCTATTGATGAGAAGAGAGAGAAAATCGCGGCTCTTGACGCAGATAATGATGAAGGTTCCGCGACAGAAGACGTAGAGGGTGAGTGCTGCTGCCACCGCGATGGCGAGGACGAGGAAGGCAAGTGTTGCTGCCATCACAAGGACGAGGACGAGGAAGGTGAGCACTGCTGCCGCCGCGATGGTGAAGGCGAGGAGGGTGAGTGCTGCCATAAGCATCACCATGAGGACGGTCATTGCTGCCGTAAAGATGGGGAAACGGAGGAAACCGAATCCTCTGATACTGCTCAGCAGTAAAATTCTTTACATAAAAAGCTGCGGCAGGAGATCCTGCCGCAGTTTTATGCTGCCATTTAAAGCCTGGTTATGGAGGTTAGATTATGAACGATGAGCTTACCGCTGTTGATATAAAAAAGATGAAAGAGGAGATAGAGTACAGAACAAAGGTACTTCGTCCTCAGCTTATTGAACAGGTTCAGATAGCCAGGGGTTTTGGCGATCTCAGCGAAAATTTTGAGTATAAGGCTGCCAAACGCGAAAAGAACCGCAACGACAGCAGGATAAGGTATTTGCAGAGAATGATCGCCACAGCTAAGGTTATTGAGGCTGACACGAAAGATGGAGAGATAGGGCTCTTTTCCAGTGTCACGCTCCTTGCGGAGGGTGATGAGGAGCCGCAGCAGATTCAGATAGTGACGACTCTCAGGCAAAATCCCCTTTTGGGGCTTATAAGCAAGGAATCCCCTATGGGTAAAGCACTTATTGGTCACAGGACTGGAGACAGGGTCCACATCACGGTTAACGAAGAATTTGGTTACGATGTTGAGATTTTAGCCGTGGAAATGGGCGAAGATGATGAGTCTATGGAGATTAACAGGTTTTAAATAAACAACAAGGGCAGTACACTTTTCCGTACTGCCCTTGTTGTTATATGTCCTGAAATCCTTTTCCAATGATTTCGGAAGAATTGACTATTGTAATAAAAGCGTGTTTGTCTACGCTTCTTATGTAGTTTCTCAAAGCAACTGTCTGTCTGCGGCTTAAAACGGTGCTTACCACAACTTCCTTCTGGTGGGAATAGGCACCCACGGCGTCACTGATGGTTGCGCTGCGGTTTAAGCGTTCAATGATAAAGCGCTGAATTTTTTCGTGTTCTTTTGAAATTACGGTTATATTCTTTCTGATATTAATTCCGTCGATTACCATATCAACAATGAATGTCTTCATAAGCAAACCGAGAACGCAGTAAAGACCGGTCCTTACATCGAAAAGCCAGAATGTAGACAGGGTTATAAGTACGTCTGAAAAAAGCAGTGCCTTTCCAATCTGGAGTGAGGAGTGCTTTGACACAATCATGGCAATAATATCCGTTCCTCCGGTGGAAGCTCCTATATTAAATACTATTGCCGAGCCAACTGCCGGAAGAAGAACTGACCATATAAGCTCAAGAAGTGTATCGTTTGTAAGAGGAGCGGAAAGAGGTATAAGTTTTTCAAATACCCCTACAAAAGCAGACAGCGCTATGCTTGCATAAGCCGTGGCAAGACCAAAATCCTTACCCAGGAAAACAAATCCAAGTATAAGCAAAAATATATTGATTATAAGCATCGCACCGCTGACGTTAAGATTTTCAAACAAATCCGCAAGAATTATGGCAATTCCGCTGGTGCCGCCCATAGCAAAGTGGTTGGGAGTTTTAAAAATGCTTATCCCCGCCGCGGTACATAAAAGACCGGCGTTCAGTATTAAAAACCAGATTATTTTTCCTTTTGTACTCTTATCCTTTGGCATTATAAATACCTCTCTATTTCGTTTTCTTGGGTCAGTGCCCAATTATTATAGAATCTTTATATTCATAATGCAAGAGATAATTTGAAAAATGCAAGAAAAAAATCATTTAATTTTTAAGCTGCAAAAAAAATCGCCCGGAAAACTTTTCCGGGCGATAATACTATTGACTTACAGCCCTGTGGCTAACATGTGCTTTAAAGGATTTAGACAGAAACTCAAGTTTTGTTTCAGATACAATAACGGCAAAGAAGATAAGAACAAAGCCGCAGACGAGTCGGGGGGTAATATCTTCCTCGCCTGTAAATGCCGAAATAATTGTTCCAAATACAGACTCGAGAGTTAAAATCACAGCAGCCTGGGAAGGGGAAGTGTGTTTTTGACCGTAGGTCTGAAGAAAGAAGCACACAGCTGTGCACATTATGCTAAGGTAAAGAATTCCGCCAAGAGAACTTGAAGGGATTTCTGTGGGGAATGGCTCAAAGATCAGTGCTCCTCCCACTGCCAGAATTCCGGCAACAAAAAGCTGAAGGAAGGTAAGGACTATTACATCGTGACCCTCGGTGCTTTTTGCCGTGACAACGATATGAACAGCGTAAAGTATGCCGCCTATAAGGGTAAGACCATCACCGTAACCTACCGAAAAACTGCTTTTTAAGGATACAAG
>CALWYM010000007.1 GCA_944385775.1 uncultured Oscillospiraceae bacterium
GGAATAACCATAGGTTGTGTCGGTAAATGTACTGCCTGTAATGGAAATTACAGGATAAGCATTGCTGTTTTCATCAACTGGTGCTTTCTGGTAGTTCGCAATCACGCCGCAGTACAGATTCTCAAAGATGCAGCCGGTCATTGTAATAACTGTGTTGTAGGAATTGCTGCCTACCAGCACTGCGTAGCCCTGAGACTTCTGGGTCTCGTTTGTGTTGACAAACTTTACATTGTTGACTGTGAGCTTGACATTGGCAGGGATTCCTTCAACCTCGCCAGCTGCGCTTCCGGTAAATACCGTCTTGAGGGTTTTCTCATTGGAGATCTCAAAGGAAAAGGAAATTGAATTATCATTTCCCTCAATGGTAATTTCTGTTCCGCTGACAAGATTAATAGACTCAGTAAGGGTAATGTTGTCTTCCAATGTGATTGTGGTAGCTTCAGAAGCGCTTTCAATAGCATTAACAAGTCCGGCTTCATCTTCTACCGTAACCTCTGCAGCTAATGCCACGGTAGGCAGCAGCGCGATAACCATGCAAAGACACAGTGCCACAGACAAAAGTTTCTTTTTCATAAACTGTTTCAATCCTTTCTTTTATTTTTAGGAATTTCTCAGTGAAAGATTATCACTCCCCATTCCGGAAAATTTTCTCAGCCTGCTTCTTTACGGACAGGGGATTCTATATGAATATCTCATCACCTTCAAACTCCCGACATATTTATACCATAATAGTGATAAAAATACAAGCAATTTTAAAATTTTATTTAAAAAAAAGACCTAAAAATTAATATTTGGCGTTAAAGGCAACAAACTGGAGATAGAAAAAATAAAATAAATGAATAAAAATTCATAAGTTTTTATTATATTTCCGGTTTTTCTGCGGCTTACAGATGGGGGAACATGACGGGAAATATGCAAAAAATGCAGCCTTTTGCAAAAGACCGTGAAAAAAGCCCTGTCCCGGTTACGGGGCAGGGCTGTCTGCAAAGGAGGGTGAAAAATTCCATTTTTTGAAAGATTATAAAATTGGTAATATATATGTGTCATTACAAAGAGAGAATTTTCTTTCGCATGGTATTGGGGAAAATTATTTTTTCTCCTTAGGTGAAAAGAGAAGGCTTACGATATAGCCGAAAAACACTGCCGCGGCCATACCGCCTGCCGCTGCCGTAAATCCGCCGGTAAATGCTCCCACAAGACCTTTTTCCTCCACGGCTTTTTTAACTCCCTTTGCCAGGTTGTTGCCGAAGCCCAGAAGCGGTACTGTTGCCCCGGCGCCGGCAAAGTCCGCAATGGGCTGGTAAAGCCCCGCGGCCCCTAAAATTACTCCGGCGACCACGTAGCCGGTCAGTATCCGCCCGGGGGTGAGCTTTGTCTTGTCAATCAGTATCTGACCTATGGCGCAAAAGGCGCCGCCTACTAAAAATGCCTTTAAATACTCCATGCTGTCACCTCAATCCGGGTTTTTTGTTTTCGATTGCCACGGCGCAGCAGATACAGGGAATACTCTCGCCCTGAAGTGTTGTGGTGGGGGAGAGCAGCGCTCCCGTGGCGCAGAAAAGGATTCTGTTTATTTCGCCCCGGACCATTTTCGGCAGAATATGTCCGCAGAGCACTGAGGCGCTGCAGCCGCAGCCGCTTCCGCCGGCGTGGACGTCCTGAGTTGACAGGTTGTAAATCATAAGCCCGCAGTCGTTGTGGTTACTAAGAGGCATACCGTCGCTGTCAAAAAAGTCACGGAGAATTTCCGAGCCTATCTTGCCCAAATCACCTGTAAGGATAAGGTCGTAGTAATCCGGTGAACGACCCATGTCGGCAAGGTGGGTGCTGATAGTCTCGTAGGCTGCCGGAGCCATGGCGGCGCCCATGTTGTTCGCGTCC
The DNA here is from genome assembly GCA_944385775.1 of uncultured Oscillospiraceae bacterium. GTDB lineage: Bacteria > Bacillota > Clostridia > Oscillospirales > Oscillospiraceae > RUG626. Next base: position 1,882 of record CALWYM010000007.1, read on the forward strand.
TTGATTCCGGCGTCAACTATAATTCCCGGCGTGACGGCGGTAACGTACGGCGGCTTTCCCTCACTGCACAGCACCGCGGCTCCCGCACCTGTCACCGTCCACTGGCTTGTGGGCGTCCGCTGACCGCCGTATTCCAGAGGAAACCGAAATTCCCTCTCCGCCGAGCAGAAGTGGGAGCTTGTAGCTGCCATGGCGTGGCGGGCATAGCCGCCCTCTATCGATAACGCAGCCAGAGCAAGGCTTTCCGCCATGGTAGAACAGGCACCGTACACACCGAAAAAAGGGATCTGGTAGCCCCTGATCGCAAAGGTCGACGCCGTACACTGGCTTTGAAGGTCACCGGCGAAAATAAGGTCAACGCTGCCCCCGTTTATGCCGCCCTTTTCCAGCGCCCTGGCTATGGTGAGACTGGACATGGCGCTTTCAGCCTTTTCCCAGCTTTCCTCACCAAAAAAGCTGTCCTCATTTATAATATCAAAGCTGTCCCTTATAGGTCCCTCGCCTTCCTTTTTCCCAGCTGTGGCGGCAAAGGACAGAAAGGACGGGCAGCTTTCAAGGGCTATTGTTCTTTTTCCCATATGTTTTGGCATTATAATCGCCTCCTTAATAAGGCTATTATGCCCGGCAAAACGGTAAAAATTCCAGCGACGCCCCTTTTTGACCTTATTTCCGGAGTAACGCCGGGTTTTAAGATAAAATGTTGGAAAAATCCTCGAAATACCGCGGCTTTTTTCCCTTTTAGTCGTTTACATAACCTTTGGAGTCTGATATAATTAAAATAATAAGGTAAGGGTCAGGGGAGATGATTGCGCTTGGAAATTTCTGAGAAAAATGGCTTTGTGGAGCTTACCACAGAGGACGATTTTGATCTTGAGAAGATTTTTGAGTGCGGTCAGTGCTTCCGCTGGAACAGGCAGGAGGACGAGAGCTACATAGGCGTTGCTATGGGCAGGGCCGCAAGGATTTCAAAGCGCGGGAACACTGTATATATCTCCGGCACCATGGAGGATTATGAAAATGTGTGGCGTGAGTATTTTGATTTGGACAGGGATTACAGAAGCCTGAGACGGCAGGTCGCCGTTGACGGCTACATGAAATCCGCCTCGGATTTCGGTGCGGGGATACGTCTTTTAAATCAGGACAGGTGGGAGACTCTTTGCAGCTTTATTATTTCCCAGTGCAACAATATCCCCAGAATAAAGGGGATCGTGGAGCGGCTTTCCGCCCTTTACGGCAGGGAGATTTCCTTTGAGGGGAAAACGTACTACTCTTTTCCCGGCGCCGATGTGATAGCGCCTTTAACTGTGGAGGACCTGGCGCCTATACGAAGCGGATACCGTGCCGGCTATATTATTGAGGCGGCAAGGGCGGTGGACAGCGGGAAAATATCCCTTGAGGAGCTTAGCGGTCAGTCCCTTAAACAGGCTAAAGCGGCTCTTATGGCTCTTCCGGGAATCGGGGAAAAGGTGGCAAACTGCGTTATCCTTTTCTCTCTGAGAATACCCTCGGCATTTCCCATTGACGTATGGATGAAAAAGGCGATTTCCCAGCACTATCCCCATGGATTTGACCCCGGGGTCTTCGGTGAAAACGCCGGACTTGCCCAGCAGTATATGTTCTATTTTCAGCGCTCAGGAGGAGCAAATAATCCTTGACAAGCTGTTTTTATGGTGTTAACATACGACTTAAATTTACAAAAACATAAGATGTGGGAGGACTATTATGGCTATTATTTTTGAGGAACCATCCAGAACCTTTAGCGAGTATCTTCTTATTCCGGGATACACCTCGGCGGACTGTGTGCCCGATAAGGTGAGCCTGAGAACGCCCCTTGTGCGTCACAAAATCGGTGAGCAAGCCGATATTTATATGAATATCCCCATGACAAGCGCAATCATGCAGGCAGTCAGCGGTGATAAAATGGCGGTTGCCCTTGCCAGGGAGGGTGGAATAAGCTTTATTTACGGATCCCAGTCCATTGAGGACGAGGCTGCCATGGTGGCAAGAGTCAAGGCATACAAGGCAGGCTTTGTGGTTTCCGATTCAAATGTCAAGCCCGACCACACTTTAAACGATCTTCTCGCCGTTGTGGAAAAGACCGGCCATTCCACCGTTGCCGTTACAGATAACGGCGGACCTAACGGAAAGCTTCTCGGCGTTGTCACAAGGCGTGATTACCGTCTTTCCCGCATGACAGGGGAGGAGAAGGTAGAGAGCTTTATGACTCCCCTTGACAAGCTTGTTACGGCGCCCAGCGACACGACCCTTAAGGTGGCAAATGATATTATCTGGGAGCACAAGATAAACGCTCTGCCCATTGTGGACGAAAATGGCTGCCTTGTGTACTTCGTTTTCAGAAAGGATTATGACTCCCACAAGGAAAACCCCATGGAACTTCTTGATAAGCACAAAAAGTATATTGTGGGAGCTGGCATAAACACAAGAGACTATAAGGAAAGGGTACCGGCTCTTATAGAAGCCGGCGCTGACGTTCTCTGCATAGATTCCTCCGAGGGCTTCTCCGACTGGCAGAGATTTACCCTTGAGTGGATAAGGGAAAATTACGGCGATACTGTTAAGGTTGGCGCAGGCAATGTGGTTGACGCTGAGGGCTTCAGGTTCCTTGCAGAGTGCGGAGCGGACTTTGTAAAGGTCGGTATCGGCGGCGGCTCAATCTGCATTACCCGTGAGCAGAAGGGCATAGGCAGAGGTCAGGCAACGGCGCTTATTGACGTATGCGCCGAGAGAGACAAGTACGCCGGAGAAACGGGAATTTACGTTCCGGTATGCTCCGACGGTGGTATCGTCCATGACTATCACGTTACTCTTGCCCTGGCAATGGGGGCTGATTTCCTTATGCTGGGCAGGTACTTCGCCAGATTTGACGAGAGTCCCTCAAGAAGAGTCTCCATCGGCGGCTCCTACATGAAGGAATACTGGGGCGAGGGCTCAAGCAAAGCCAGAAACTGGCAGCGCTATGATGTAGGCGGCAAGGCGGGTATGGCCTTTGAGGAGGGTGTGGACTCCTACGTGCCCTATGCCGGTTCACTTCACGACAATGTGGCAATTACCCTGAGCAAGGTGAAGCACACCATGTGTAACTGCGGCGCGATTTCAATTCCTGAGCTTCAGAAAAAGGCAAAGCTCACTCTGGTCTCCTCCACAAGTATTGTGGAGGGCGGCGCCCACGACGTTGTGCTTAAGGAAAACACGATGAACGGTACAATAAAGTAAGAAAAATCCTTTGTCCCGGAAGGGGAAACCCTTTCCGGGACTTTTTTTTTTTTTTTTAGCAGGGGATTGCGAAAAAGAATGAATAAAGAAGTTTTTTGGCAATTCTTAAAAAAATCTTAATTATTAAGAACTTTACAAATTTATTATATATGGTACAATGAAATCCAGATAAAAAAGGTGGGGCAGAAAGTAAAAAATTCATTTTTTACCGGAACTTTGAAGACACCTTTTCTGTCTAATATTAGAGGAGACACTTTGGAAAGAAGTGCGGGCATCTTCCCGAAGGTTTCCGAATAGAATTTACACATATACAAGGAGGAATAATGATGAAGAAAAAACGTCTCACCGCTCTTTTCCTCGCTGCTGTTATGACTGTCGGGCTTCTTGCCGGCTGCTCAAACGGCGAAGAAGGAGAAAATTCAGGTCCGGAGCTTGTCTACAACGCTACGTTTTCAGCTGTGGACATGGGGGATATTAACAACATAAACTACTCCGCCTATCGTGACGGAAAGTTTTATTTTTACGCGAACTACGCTGTAAACAGCGGCAGCGGTGAAACCGGTGAAGAAACCGGAACCGGAATCGAGGCAAGGGCGACCGCCTCGGTGGCAGCCACCGGCGAAGCCGTAGCGCTGCCGTCATATGAGCAGCCGACAGAGTATAAAAACGCCATTTTCTCTGTCAACTCTGACGGCACTGAGCTTACAAAGCTCTTTGACCTGGACGTGGAGGGCTACAAGACCAGTGAGGACGGCTCCGTTGAGACCGGTGAGAATATATATAACTTTACCATGGATTCCAACGGAAACTACTGGTTCGTAATTCACAGATACGAGAACGTCTATGAGGTTCCAGACAATTTTGACCCGGAAAACGACAGCGCCTGGAACTATCCTGCCACCTATAACGAGAAATATTACCTTGTGTCCTACGATGGTGAGGGCAATGAGGTAAAGAATATTGACCTTATTGATACTCTGGGAATAAATACCGATGAGACGTATTTTTACGTAAACTTATTTGCGATAGACGGTCAGGGAAACGCGTACATTTCCTCTGATACCTTCCTTTACATACTGCCCGGCGAGGGGGCGGCAAAGACCATTAACCTTGCCGACAAGAATATAAGCTGGATAAACACAATGGCTGTTGCCGGAAACGGTACGGTGTATTTCTCAAGCTACGGCGAAACGGGTCAGGAGCTTTACTCCATTACGGCTGACGGCACCATAAGCGATCCGGTGCCTACCGACGCTAACCTTTATAACGTAATCGCCGGCGACGACAAGTACGATTTCTACTACACAGACAACTCCAATTTCTGCGGTCTTGACGTGGAGACCGGTACTGAGACTATTCTCTTTAACTGGATTAACTGCAACGTGGATAGCGACTATCTTAGGACCTTTGCCGTTACCGATAACGGAGTTGTGGGCTTCTCAAGCTCATGGAACAGCGACTACACCAAGGAAACGTACGAGCTTGTCAGAGTAAACCAGGTGGACGCTTCAACGCTTCCCGAAAAGACTACCCTTACCTTTGCCTGCATGTACCTTGATTACAACATCAAAAAGGAAATTCTTGATTTTAACAAAAAGAGCGACGCTTACCGTATTGAGGTTCTGGATTATTCCCAGTACAACACAAATGAGGATTACTCCGCCGGCCTTACAAAGCTCACCACCGAGATTATGGCAGGCAACGTGCCTGATATGTTCTCAACAGACCAGATGCCGATTTCGCGTTTTGCCGCAAGGGATCTTGTTGAGGACCTGTGGCCCTTTATTGAGGGTGACACCGAGCTGGGGGGCAGAGACGGCGTTGTCCAGAGCATTTTTAACGCCTATACAGACGATGACGGTAAGCTCTATCAGGTTGGTAGTACATTTAATATAGCCACCCTTGTGGGTCTTACGAAGGTGGTAGGCGACAAGATGGGCTGGAGCTTTGACGAGTTCTATGAGGTCTATTCAAAAATGCCTGAGGGCTGCAATATTCTCTACCGCGGCATGACAAAGAGCAATATTGCCCAGACACTTTTCGTTTTGAATCTCAATAACTTTGTAAACTGGGAGACAGGTGAGTGCCACTTCGATTCCCAGGAGTTTATCGACATTCTGAAGTTTACTGACCTTTTCCCGGCGGAGTACGACTGGGAGGCTGATTCTGACCAGCCCTACGTTGGCACATACACCATGTTCTCCGAGGGAATGCAGATGCTTGACTCTGTCTCCGTCTATGAATTCAGCGACGTTCTTTATACCGCAGCCGATATGTCAGGCAGCGATATGGCAATAACCTACGTAGGTTTCCCCGGTTCTGCCGGAAACGGAGCTGTTGCCATGATGAGCTCCGGCATTGCCATGAGCTCCACCTGCAAGGACAAGGACGGCGCGTGGCAGTTTATGAGAAGAGTCCTTACTCCGGAGTTCCAGGAGAATATTTACGGACTGCCTACAAACAAGGCTGTCTTTGACGAGAAGGTAAAGGAAGCCACCACCGTTCAGTATTATGAGGACGAGAACGGCGAAAAGGTTCCCCAGCCCATGTTCACCATGTATGTGGGAGACGAGCTCGTGGGGTTTACAAGCGTTCCTCAGGAGCTTATGGATAAGGTGCTGGAGCTTATTGACACCACCGACACGGTCTTCTCCATGGACCAGAGTCTGCTTAACATCTTAGATGAGCAGTGCGCGCCTTTCTTTGCCGGTCAGAAAACGGCCGAGGAGACTGCAAGCGCAATCCAGAGCAGAATGAAGATTTACATTAACGAGCAGAGATAACCTTTCTGCAAAGCGCAAAAGCTGTTCTCCCTCCGTTCCCTCGGGGGAACGGGGGGGGAGAACTTTAAAAAGGAGGAGAGAGTATCGTTAAGCTTAAAAGAGAGAAGGGCGACCCAAAGTCCGTAACAAGGCGCAGGGCAAAGACAAGGGATTTTCTTGCCAGCCTTTGTTTTCTCGGTCCCAGCTTTCTGGGAGTTCTGGTGTTTTTTATCCTGCCCTTCGGAGTGGTTTGCTATTATTCGGTAATTAGAAGCTCCCTGAACCCGGAGTTTGTGTTTCTGGATAATTTTAAGGCACTGATGGATAACTACTCCTTCCGCCTTGCCGCCGGGAATACCTTTAAGTTTTCCATTGTGGCGGTGCCGCTGGCTGTGGTGCTGAGCCTTGTGCTGGCGCTGATTCTTGAGGAAAAAATCCCCCTTAAAAGCCAGTTCCGCACCTTTTTTCTAAGTCCCATGATGGTGCCTGTGGCGTCAGTTGTTCTTGTGTGGCAGGTGCTGTTTTCAAATAATGGCGCGGTAAATGAATTTCTAGCTATCTTCGGGCAGGACAAGATTGACTGGCTGAGAAGCAGCTACGCCCCCGTTGTCACGACCCTTCTTTTTTTATGGAAAAATCTTGGGTACAACATGATTCTTTTCATGTCGTCCCTTGCCAACATACCGGGGGAGCTTTTGGAGGTTGCCAGCGTTGAGGGGGCAAGCCCCATGTATAAGTTTTTCGCCATAAAGCTGCGGTATCTGTCACCTACTGTGCTTTTTGTTGCCATACTTTCCCTGATAAACTCATTTAAAATATTCAGGGAGGTTTATCTTCTGGTGGGAAGCTACCCGGAGGACCCTTTGTATACCCTTCAGCACTTTATGAATAATACCTTCAACAACCTTGACTATCAGAAGCTTTCTTCCGCGGCGGTTATTATGGCAATAGTTATGATAATCATAATCGCCTTGCTTTTCGCCGTTGAGGACTGGTTCGGAAAGGATGTGGAGGGATGAAAAAACATTATGTAAGACGGGGAATTTCATTTATAGTGTCTCTTGTTTTCGCTGTACTGTTTCTTATGCCCACGGTGCTTACGATAACAAACAGCTTTATGACGGAAAAGGAGATAAACGCCAACTACGGTCAGGTTTTCGGCGCCGCTGCCGGGGGCAGCACCTATGTGGCGGATAAGGTGAATTTAAAGTTTATCCCCGACAAGGTCAGCTTTTCCCAGTACATAAGCGTGCTTATTAAAAGCCCGGATTACCTTATAAAATTCTGGAACAGCGTGATATTGACGCTGCCCATTGTTTTTTTACAGCTGGCGATCGCGTCGCTTGCCGCCTACGGCTTTACAAGATGGCGCGGCAAGGTCAGAGCCGCCATATTTTTCTCCTACGTTATTCTTATGCTTATGCCGTATCAGGTTACACTGGTTCCCAACTACCTTGTTTCCGACTGGCTTGGCATACTTGACACGAGAAAATCCATAATTCTTCCGGGAGCGGTGGCGCCCTTTTCCGTTTTCCTGCTTACGAAGTTTATGCGCCGTGTTCCCGTAAGCCTTATAGAGGCGGCAAAGCTTGACGGCGCCAGCGAGTGGTATATTTTCACAAAGGTGTGCCTGCCCCAGTGCAGAGCGGCCCTTTATTCCATTGCCATTCTTGTATTTATTGACTACTGGAATATGGTGGAGCAGCCCATCATACTGCTGAGAGACGAGACCCAGCAGCCCCTTTCAGTATTTTTGTCACAGATCAATTCCGGCGAGGTGGGAATCGCCTTTGCCGCAGCAGTAATTTATATGATACCGACCCTCCTGCTGTTCCTCGGCGGTGAGGAGTACCTGGTGGAGGGCATTGCCCACCAGGGCTCGGTGAAAGGGTGAACAGCATGACAGAAGAAAAGACAAAAAAGAGAGATTGGGTCAAAAACGCGGCCATTATTTTTCTCACTATTTTGCTTATACTGACCTTTTTCTCCAATACCATACTGAACTGGTCATTGCCGGAGGTGGCAATTCAGTACGTGACCAGCGGCTCTATCAGCGCCCAGATTCGCGGTACGGGTACAATTACGCCTGTGGAGCAGTACGAGGTCAAGATTAACGAGAGCAGAAAGGTACAGACGGTCTATGTCCAGGTTGGACAGGAGATCAAGGTGGGCGATTTGCTTTTTGTCCTCTCCACCGGAGACAGCGAGGAGCTGGAGTCTGCCAAAACAGCCCTGGAGGAGGCACAGTACCAGTACCAGACTGCTCTAATTAACGCATCCAGCGCCGACTATGCTCAGCAGAACAGGGAGATTGCCAAGCTCCGTGAGGATATTGAGGAGCTTAACACCCAGCTTACTTCCATGAGCAGCTATGAGGAGGATTATAATAACGCCACCCTGGCTGTGGAGTCGGCACAGGCTGCGGTAAATGTTGCCGAAACGGAGCAGATGCTGGCTCAGGAGGCTTACGACGCCCAGTATCTTGTGGTGGAGGAAATCAAGGCAAAGCGTGACCAGTACTCGCCGGGCAGCGGCGATTCCTCCGGCGTTACAGCTGCGGAGGCGGAGGTAAAGGCTGCGGAGGCAGCTCTGGCTGAGGCTCAGACTGCCCTTGAGACTGCAAGGCTCCAGTACCTGTCAACTTACGCCGCTCTGGAGAATGAGGCGATCGGCTGGATAATAAGCGACTACGACAGTAACCTTAATGAGGGCGAAAAGACCTTTGCGGAGCTTTCAGCCGAGGAGCAGACAAAGATTAAAAATGAGAAGCTCCCCTCATATCTTCCCGCCCTTATAAATCAGAAATACTCCGACCCGGAGAGCGCCGAAAATATCGCCTACACCCAGATGACAAAGGCGCTTAATGATGTCGCCGCGGCGGAGAACAGCCTTGAAACGGCAAAGCGCAACTATACAAACGCCACAAATTCCTACATAGACGCCAACGGAAACAGCGGTCTTTACTATATGTATAACCGTCAGTACAACGAGGAAAATGAGAAGCTCACAAAGCTTAACAGTTCCCTTGAGACAGCAAAGAAATCATATGAAAGGGCGAATAACGAGCTTACAAAGCTCAAAACCACCCAGGAGGAGGCAAAGGCCAAGGTGGATGAGCGGAAAGCTCTTGAGGACCAGATTGAAACGGCGGAGGACAGCCTTGCGGACGCCCTTTTCACACTGAGCCAGACCCAGAAGGAGGACAATAAGCAGTCCCAGCTGACCCAGCTTGACCTTGAGCGTCAGAGAAAGAATATTTCAGAGCTTCAGGAAAAGGTGGACAGCCTTTCCGGTGAGGGCGGCGCCACGGAGATACGGTCTGAGGTAAACGGCGTTGTGAAAACAGTGTCCATTACAGCCGGAAATACCACAACTCCCGATACGGCTCTTATAACCCTTGAGGTGCCGGACAGAGGCTACAACACCACAATCAGCGTAACAAACGAGCAGGCACAGAAGGTTCAGGTAGGGACCTTTGCTCAGGTGTCAACAGGCTGGTGGGGCAGCAGCAATATTGAGGCAAGGCTTGCCTCGATGCGTACCGACCCCCAGAACCCCAGGACAAATAAGCTTCTTGTCTTTGAGCTTACCGGAGACGATCTGGAAAGCGGCAGCAGCATAACCCTTTCCATCGGTGAGAGAAGCCAGAATTATGACGCCATAGTGCCAAAAAGCGCGGTACGCACCGATTCCAACGGTAGCTTTGTGCTCATAGTGGAGTCGCGCCAGAGCCCATTGGGCAACAGGTACACAGCAAAGCGCATGGACGTTACGGTGGTGGCGGAGGACGACGTTAACTGCGCCGTCAGCGGAGCCATTACAACAAGCGAGTGCGTTATAACAACCTCCACCGCGCCGGTGGAGAACGGAGACCAGGTCAGGATGGCAGAATGATGAGAAAAGCGCTCAGGTCAAGAAAAAATCAGATACGGCTTATTGTAGTCACTGCTGTGATGACCGGGGCCAGTCTTATACTTCTGGCGGTTTTTAACCACCTGGGAGGGATACTGGTCAGCCAGCGTGCCGCGGAGCGGTTTCAGGGTGAAAGCCAGGCTCTTTACGCCCAGGTTTCCGCCTACTTCCCCACAGGCTCGGAGATTGAGCAGACCAGCATTTACTCCTTTGACCAGGCTCTTGAGTCGGAATATCTCAATATTTCCATGGAGGACCAGGGGGACGGAGAGCTTTACACCCAGTGCTACTCCGCAGTTTCCACCGTTACGGTGGAGAGTGAGAAGGCCTCGGCGACGGTTACTGCCGTTGGGGTAGGGGGCGATTTCTTCTTTTTCCACCCATTGACTCTTCGCAGTGGAAACTACTTTGACAGCGGCGATCTTATGAACGACTATGTGCTGCTGGACGAGGATCTGGCGTGGCGCCTTTTCGGCGGTACCGACCTTGTAGGTCTTACTGTGAGAATCGGGGACCAGCCCTATGTCGTTGCCGGAGTGGTGTCAAGGGAGGACGACTTCGCCTCAAAAAAGGCGTATAACCAGGGCACAGGTCTTTATATGTCCTACGATAAGCTTCTGGCGCTTAACGAAGTGAAGATAAGCGCCTTTGAGGTTGTGGCGGCAAACCCCATAGACGGCTTTGTACGAAGCGTTGTGGAGAAAAATTTTAAGGACGCCGCCATTATTGAAAATTCAAACAGGTTCTCTTATTTCAGTATATTTAAGATAATCGGCTCCTTTGCCGAGCGGAGCATGAACACCACCGGCGCCGTGCTGCCCTATTGGGAGAACGCCGCCAGGTACGTGGAAAATATTATGGCGATTTTGCTGCTTTTTGCAGTGATACTGGCAGTTTTCCCCCTGTTTGTGTATATTTACGCCGCAGTTACCCTTGTCCGCCGGGCAGTCGCCGCCCTGGTGCGGAAAGTACCTCAGGTTATAGACAACCGCAGGGAGCGGGCGTACAGGGAAAAAATGAGCCGAAAGGGAGGCAGCTAAGTGGCAACCGTTACGTTTAAAAATGTCCGCAAGGTCTATCCAGGCAACGTGGAGGCTGTTAAGGACTTTAACCTTGATATAAAGGATAAGGAGTTTGTGGTTTTCGTCGGTCCCTCGGGCTGCGGCAAAAGTACCACCCTCAGAATGGTGGCAGGGCTGGAGGAGATTACCGCCGGCGAGATTTATATTGACGATGTGCTGGTAAACAATGTGGAGCCCAAGGACAGGGACATTTCCATGGTTTTTCAGAACTATGCACTTTATCCTCACATGACCGTTTTTGACAACATTGCCTTTCCGCTGAAAATGCGGAAATTTCCCAAGTCGGAGATAAAGAAAAGGGTTGAGGAAGCGGCAAAGATACTTGAGATAAGCGAGCTTCTTGGCAGAAAGCCAAAGGCGCTTTCCGGCGGACAGCGTCAGAGAGTTGCCATAGGGCGCGCCATAGTCCGTGAGCCAAAGGTATTTCTTATGGACGAGCCCCTCTCTAACCTTGACGCAAAACTCCGAAATCAGATGCGAAGCGAGATAATAAAGCTTCGCAGAAGAATTGACACGACATTTATCTACGTTACCCACGACCAGACCGAGGCCATGACCCTGGGCGATATAATCGTTGTAATGAACGAGGGAGTCATAATGCAGGTAGGAAGCCCGGTAGAGGTTTTCTCAAGACCCAAGAATAAATTTGTTGCCGGGTTTATCGGTATGCCACAGATGAATTTTATTCCCGGAGAGCTTCGGAAAACGGAGAGCGGCTACGCCGCCTTTATGGGTGACATTGAGATACCACTGTCCGATGAGATTAATGAAAGCCTTACGGACCGCAAGACAGAACCTCAGCCTGTGACTTTTGGCGTCCGTCCGGAGGATTTTGTCATGGGTCAGCAGGGCATTGCGGCTTCTGCCGACGTTTCGGAGATGACTGGCAGCACAATTAACCTTCATGCCTACATTAAGGATACTGAGGTTATAGTTTCCCTTGACTACAACGATTCCAGAAACGGCGCCGCTCCGGGACAGATTATCCACCTTATGCCCGACAGCAGAAGAATACATATTTTCAGTAACGAGACTGAAAAAAGTCTTGTGTACGGATAATAAAAAATACCCCGGTGATTTTCACCGGGGTATTTTTCTTTAAGTAGAATATTATTTGATTTCCGCTGTCTTATCCCTGTACACGCTTTCCGGGGTGTACCGCAGGTAGCCGGACTGAACAATCATCTTACCGTATTCGGTTCCCCGTGGGGTATCACGCTTCATGTCATAGCATGAGGGGTTTTCCAGCACCTTTTCCATGGCGCCGATGGCGTTTTTTATCATAACGGTACCCGTCTCCACCGGTCCGTGGCTTGGGAACAGGCTGTCGTACTTGCCGGCTCTGTCCAGGAGTTTTTTCATGCTGTCTGCCATGGCTTCCACAGTGCCGTACTCGCCGTAAGGTTTCTCCCGCTGGTCAGGGACGATTATATCCCCGACGCAGCAGCTGTCACCGGAAAACAGAATTTTGTTTTTCCTGTCAAGAAAAGCACAGTGACCCGGCGTGTGACCCGGAAGGTGAATAAGCTCCACAATATGACCGTCGCCCAGCTCAAAGGTATGACCGTCCGAAACTCCCACAGGGCTGTATGGCGCGTAGGGGATAAGGTCTGACCCCTTCATGTCGTACCAGATTCCCTCACCGTTTTCGTCAAAGAGGTAATCCCACACATCGGGATTCATTTTTTCCATAAGTCCCGGGACC
>CALWYM010000008.1 GCA_944385775.1 uncultured Oscillospiraceae bacterium
CCCCTCCTTACCATAGGCAATATTTTCAAAGATTGTGCCTCGGAAAACCCATGTATCCTGAAGCACCATCGCGTACGCCCTTCTGAGTGAGTCTCTTGTAAGGGTTCTGATACCCTTTTCGTCAACCTCAATGTCGCCCTTGTCCACATCGTAAAAGCGCATGAGAAGGTTTATAATGGTTGTCTTACCTGCTCCTGTGGGACCGACAATAGCTGTAAGCTTTCCTGCCGGGGCCTTTATACTGAGGTCCTTAATTATGGTTTTACCTGGTACATAACCGAAAGATACGTTTTTAAGCTCTACATTTCCGTTAACCTCGTCCAGAACAACGGCATTGTATATATCCTTTACCTCTTCCGGCTCGTCAAGCAGCCTAAAAACCCTCTCTGCAGCGGACAGAGCGGAAAATATCTCGTTCATAACGTTTGCAATCTCGTTTATAGGTCCCGAAAATCTTCTAGAATATAGGACAAAGGAAGATATTGAGTCAAGTCCTACCATTCCCCTAATATAGAAAATGGAACCGACAATACAGATCAGTGACAGCGCTGTATTATTGATAAGAGTCATGGTCGGACCAATAGTCGTTCCGTAATGCTCAGCATAGTAGTAGGCGTTTCCTGCATCCCTGTTGATTTCATCAAAATCTTCGGTTACCGCATCCTCATGGGCATATGCCAAAATAGTCTTTTGTCCCGAAAACATTTCCTCAACATAGCCGTTCATCTCTCCGTATTTGGCAGAACGCTTTGAGTACAACGGTCTGGTCTTTTTACTCATAGTCTTTGTAAATACGATAGAGATTGGTATGGTGATAACAGGTATAACCGCAAGTCTGGGGGATATTGTAAACATCATAATCAAAGATCCCACTACGGTCACTATACTTGACAAAATATGAACTATATCAGCTGAAACGCTGGTTGTTACAACATCAATATCATAAGAAACACGGCTTATAATATCACCGGCCTGATTTTTGTCAAAGTACCCTACCGGCAGCCTCATAAGCTTATTAAAAACGTCACTGCGCATCTTACGCCCAATCCAGCGTCCAACACGCATCATCATAATGTTAATGATAAACGAAGCAATAGAGGACGCAACATAAACAAGGAGCATGAGCTTAGCGTAGTAATAAACCATTTTAAAATCTACTTTCCCCACGCCTTTATCAGCTGCACCGATAGCCTTACCTGCAAGGTTTGGTCCCTGAAGTGCCAGGACATTGCTCACCAGAGAAAGTATAAGTATGAAAAGTATTACATACTTATAATTCATTATATATTTACAGATACGAAAAAACGTACCTTTAGCGTCTTTTGGCTTTTCAAGTTTGCCATTTCTTCCACCACGTGGCGGCATATCTTCACTCCCCTTTCTTAATCAAGAGCGCCCATCTGCTGCTCATAAATCTGTCTGTACTGCTCACAGTTTTCCATAAGCTGCTCATGGGTCCCGTAGCTCACTATCTTTCCGTCATCTAAGAACAATATGTTTGTCATATTCATTATGGAGCTTACTCTCTGGGCTACCATGATTGTCGTAGAACCCTGATAATGTTCATTAATTGCTTTACGAAGTGAAGCGTCAGTTTTATAGTCGAGAGCACTGGAGGAATCGTCCAAAATTAAAATATCCGGCTTCGCCGCCAAGGCTCTGGCAATAAGAAGTCTCTGTTTTTGTCCGCCGCTTAGGTTTGCTCCCTTAACGGCAGCCTTATACTCGTATCCCTCCTCAAGAGTATCAATATAATCCGCCACCATGGCGTCCTTTGCCGCTTCCTTGACTCTTTCCAAAGAAACGTTTCTTCCAAAGGCGATATTATTATACAGGGAATCGGCAAATATCACATCGTTTTGGAAAACAACGCCGAACTTCTCTCTCAGCTCATCCTTGTCGAAAGTTCGAACATCACGACCGTCTACATAAACCCTTCCCTTCTGAGCATCATAGAATCTCATAAGAAGATTTATTATAGTAGTCTTTCCCGAACCTGTGGCGCCGATAATTCCCAACGATTCGCCTCTCTTAATTTTAAAGCTTATATTCTCAAGGCAGTGCTTTATCTCGCCATTCGCGTCAGGCTTTGTCTCAGTGTAGTCGAAGGTAACATCGTCAAATATAATATGTGCATCATCGTCTGTCTTTGTTTCATCAGTAACAGCTATCACAGGCTGGTCCTCAGGAGCATTCAAAATAAGAGCAATTCTGTTTGCCGAGGCCGTTGTCCTTGTGAAAAGCATAAACATTCTGTTAAGGCTCATAACCGCCATCAGAATCTGATTAAAGTATGTAAGAAATGCCAAAATTACACCTGGCTTGGCAGCTCCCGTATTTACTCTCTGTGCACCAAATATGATTACAAGAGTAAGACCTATGTTAAGACAAAGCTGCATAAAAGGTCCTGGAATTGCCATCATGGTGTTAGCCTTCAAATCATTTTTTGTCAGCTCATCATTTACTCCCTTAAACCTTTTTATCTCATAATCGGTTTTAGACAGCGCCTTAATAACTCTGATGCCTGTAATGTTTTCACGCATTACCCTTACAACATCATCTATGCTCTGCTGTACCTTGCTAAAAAGCGGCACGCCATGTCTGGAAACAAAGAAAATCACAAACCCGAGAATCGGAATAATAACACAGAGTATCATCGCAAGTACCGGATCCATGGTCATTGTAATAAAAACACCACCTATAAGCATAATAGGTGTACGAACGCCCATAGTCTGGATTCTTGTAATAAAATTCTGTACATTGTATGAATCTGACGTCATACGTGAAATAAGAGACGGCAGTCCAAAACTGTCAAACTGCGGTCCGGATAAATTTGCCGTTTTCTTAAAAAGGTCGTATCTTATCTCCTGAATACAGTCACGGGACACAGATGCCGCCGATCGGTTAGCCGCCACATAAAGCACTCTCACGCCAACAGCGCAGAATACCATGGCAAATCCCCACAAAATGATCTGCTTAAAATCCTTCTCCGGAGCAACGTAGTCGATTACATACTCGAAAATATAAGGAATAAGCAGTTCAAAAATCGTGCCAAACAGTCTGAATGTCATGCTCTTGCACGCCCTCAACCAGTACTTTTTGGCGTATCCCCAAATCATTTTCATAAAGTAATTTCTCCTCTGATACTTTAGGATTTATCCCCAGCGGAGCCCATTTCTTCCTCATCTTTGAGACATACAAGCAGCTTTCTTATAAGCCGCATAAGCTCAGTGCACTCCTCAACAGTAAAATTATCCAAAAGCCGCCGATTGCTGGCAGCATCAGCCTCCCTCTGTTCCGCAACGGTTTTATGCCCCATTTCCGTTATTACAAGAACAGCTTTACGCTTATCCTGCCCGTCCCGTGTCTTTTCCACAAGACCGCTGTTTTCTAGCTTTGCGATAATCTCACTCATTGAACCCGCCTGAATTTGAAGCCTCTCCTGAAGCTCACGCTGTGTCATGGGCGAATTGTGATCAAGTATTCTCAAAATTCGCTTTTGTCCATGTCTGCCGCCTTTTCTGTGATGAATTCTGTGTCCGCATTGTTCAAGCACAGAAAGCAGCTCCTCTTTTCTAAATTCCTCCTTTGGTTCCGCTGATTCGGATACGCTCTCTGAACACCTTTCCTTTCCCATCTTTCCAGGAAAAGATTTTATCTCATCTTGCTGATACAGCATTACAGTGCTTATCCTTTCTTCATAGTAAATCGCTATTAAGTTTAAATTCTAAAGCAAAATTTGTCAAGGTGCCTAATTATTATATTTTCTTAATAAAATCGTAATATATTTATGCACTTTGCGCAGGTAAATTACTCCATTTTCCCGTTTGCATACAGTAAAAAGTATAAAATTATTCTTTCACCGCAAAAAACAGGTCCGACCTGTAAAAAGGACGGACCTTAATTTATTTCTTTGTATGAGCGTCACGCTTTTCCTGCATATCAAGAATTTCCTCAAAGCTCTTTCCAGATGACAGCGTTTCGCCACGTCGTATTTCCTCAATACGTTTTCTAGCCAATTCCTCCGCTATCTGTTTCTTTTTTCTGCGATTTATATTATACATCACAATAAACCCGATATATGCGGCGCCAAGGACAAGCAGGACAAATATAGCTATTTTTACATATTTATTACCCAGTGTCTCTCCAATTTCGTAGCTTATGTACTTCATCCTGTTGAGCTCCACCGTTGTGTTAGCAACAAGATTAATTTTTCCGTAGGATACGCCGTTAAAAAAAACTTCCGCCTCTCCCAAAATTTCACCTGCCGGAATAGGAGCAAAGAGTTCTTCCCCATTGTCCCGTGACGGAATTGACAGCTTAAGCTCAACCTGAGATAAATCGTCCTCATTGTCCATCAGTGCCTCCATCGACTTCTCGGGAACAAGCAAAACAGAATTTACCCCCATCCCCAGGGATACGGGGAGCTCACATACGGGATCCTTCGTATCCACCAGCTTTCTGTAACTGAAATTAGAAAATCCCCACTGCAAAAGCTTCTTTGACTCAGAAAAGCTCTGCACCTGGGTTGTACCATCGTCAAGTATAACAGATTCAGCCCCAAGCGCAATGGAAATCAGGGTTAAATATTCCTTCTGCGCGTAAGATGCCAGGCAAAAACCGGCATTGTCAGTATATCCGGTCTTTATGCCCTTTGCGTACTCATAGTAATAGGGGCTGTTTTCCCTTATAAGGTTATTGGTATTAACAATTGTCCTCTCCTCTGACATATTTGTCGCCGGGACAGTGTAACTTTCAGTGCCTACAATTTGAGCAAAAAGAGGCTCCTCCATGGCTGACTTGGCAATCAGAAAAAGGTCATAGGCGCAGGAATAGTGATTGTCATTAGGCATACCATGGGTATTTACAAAATTTGTATTCGTACATCCCAAAGCAGCAGCTGTTGAGTTCATCTCCGCCACAAATGTGGCAACGTCGCCTGAAATAAACTCTGCCACAGCGTTACAAGCTTCATTCGCTGAGGACAGGAGCATACAGTACATAAGATTTTCAAAGGAAATCTGCTCACCCGGCTTAAGACCGGCGGTACTTCCGTCCATGGCTACATCAAAATAAATGCTGTCACTTAACGTAACTATGTCAGTCAGCGCGACCCTCCCTTCTCTGTACGCGTTAAATGCTACAATGGCAGTCATCATTTTAGTAAGGCTTGCAGGGCAACGTCTAACGTATTCATTTTGGCTGAACAAAACAGTGGAAGTGTTTACCTCAACAAGAATTGCCGCTGCCGGAGCCATCGTAATATCCTCAGCCGCACTGATAGGAACAGCAGAGTTTATCGTAAGTGTCATCAAAGCAACAACCCACAATAAAATCTTACTATATTTCTTTAACTTTTTCATTTATTTCTCTCCAAAACAATGATATAATGAAAACAGTATTGTTAACTTCAATTTATTGGTGAATCAGGGAAAATATCATTCCTTTTATAATATAAAATTTAGGGCGAAAAATCAATACAATTGTCGAAAAAAGCAGAGGGATATTATGGAGATGAAACTTCCTGTAAAAATAGCCATAGCAGTTACGGCATTTATAGTTATTTTTACTTCCGGTTTTTTCATTGGCAGATCTACTGACCGTGAAATAATAATAAGCCCAATGGCTTCAAGTCCCGTTAAGGAAAGACCTTCTCTCACTCTCGATATGATGAGCGATGATCTCTCCGAAAAGATAAATATAAATACTGCTTCCAGCGAGGAATTATGCTCATTAAGCGGAATAGGTGAAACTCTCAGTGAAAGAATTGTGAAATACAGAAGTGAGCACGGTCCGTTTTCCTCAATCGAGGAAATAATGAATGTGGACGGAATAGGAGATAGTAAATTTTTGGCTATTAAAGATTATATAACGGTGGGTGACTGATTGTGAAAATACTTGTATGCGACGATGAAAAGCTCCTTGTAAAAGGTATAAAGTTTAATCTTGAAACTGAAGGTTATCAGGTTGAAGTGGCTTATAACGGAGCTGACTGCATAAATCTTGCAAAAAACGGCGATTTTGACCTTATCATACTTGACATTATGATGCCCCAGGTATCGGGTCTTGAGGCCTGTATGCAGATTCGTGAGTTTTCCACAGTACCTATTATAATGCTTACCGCCAAAAGTGATGATGTTGATAAAATCATAGGTTTTGAGTACGGCGCTGACGACTATATGACAAAACCTTTTAACATTTTGGAGCTGAAGGCACGTATCCGTGCGTTGCTCCGTCGCTCGTCCATATCGAAAGGTGCTGAGACCGCCGCGTCTGTCATAACAAACGGCGATATAACCCTTGACTGCGACAAACGCACCGTTCTGGTAAACGGCTCCTACGCAGATCTGACAAGCCGCGAATTTGAGCTGATGGAGCTTTTGATGAAAAACCCGGGCAGGGTTTACAGCAGGGAAAACCTTTTGAATTTGATTTGGGGATATGATTACCAGGGGGATATTCGTACTGTCGACGTACACGTCCACCGTCTTAGAGAAAAGCTGGAATCTAATCCCGCTGAGCCGGAATATATAATGACAAAGTGGGGAGTTGGATACTATTTTAAAGGAAAAACTTCTTAACAGGAAAATTCATCTCAGTATAAATTTCAAATTTCTGTTCTCTTATCTTTCAATTCTGGTAATTGTCATAACCGTTTTAAATACTTACCCGATTATCATTTCAAGAAATCTGGTATTTCGTTCAAAGCAAAATTCACTGGAAACTCAGGCAAATCAGATAAGCGCTTCCCTAAGCGTGCTGGACTCATTTTCGGAGAAAAACCTTGCCAGCGTAATGAGCATGCTTGACATTGGCAACCTTGCAAGGGTCACGGTTTTTAATTCAGACTATGACGTTTTGTTTCAGGAAAGCAAAGTCGACACCTATATTGACAATGGAAGTGAGGCTCTTATCCGCGATTGCTTTGCAGGTAATAACTCATTTAGATCCCAGTTTAAAGACGGTGTTTTTATAAGCAGTATTGCTGTACCTATTTTAAACAGCGGACGCATCGTTGGCTGCGTATATCTCTACGATTACGATGAATATGAAGGTACTATAATTCTTGAGCTTTTAAATAATATTCGCAAGATTTCCTTGGCTCTTGCCCTGTTTACAGTTATGGTGAGCATACTGTACTCCTCCACATTTACCGTAAGGATAACTAATTTGCTCCGTGCTATTAAAACAGTCCGTGAGGGAGAATATTCATACAGAATCCCTGTGGCAGGTCATGACGAACTGTCCCAGCTTTATGAGGAGTTCAACAGTCTCACCCAGCGTCTTCAAAAAACAGATGAGATGCGCCGTCGTTTTGTAGCCGATGCGTCTCACGAGCTTAAAACTCCCCTTGCCTCAATAAGACTTCTCAGCGACAGTATAATTGAAACCCCGAATATAGATTCCGAAACTGTAAAAGAGTTTGTCACCGACATACGTGACGAGTCGGAACGGCTTGCCCGAATGAGCGAGCAACTTTTAAGTCTGACGAAACTGGATAATAACGTGGTCACCGTCCGTACCGACGTGGATTGCGGTCAGGTAGCAGAGCGAGTTATGCGTACTCTGAACCCCATTGCACAGCAGAATAATGTTTCCCTGTCCTGGGATTTTGACAGCGATTGTCACATTCTCGCCTCAGATGACGATTTATACGAGATAATCCTTAACCTCGGTGAAAATGCCGTTAAATACAATGTTGAAGGTGGCTCCGTTTTTATTTCGATTAAAAAACAGGATTCAAATGTAAAAATCACAGTTACTGACACAGGTGTTGGCATACCTGAACACGACATTCCATATATTTTCGATAGATTTTACCGTGTTGACAAGTCCAGAAGCCGGGAAATCGGTGGAACAGGTCTTGGTCTCTCTATAGTAAAAGCAACAGCCGAAAGACACGGAGGCGAAATTGTAGTGGAAAGAAATCCCGAAAAAGGCATGACCTTTTCCGTAATTTTTCCTCTTTACTTTCATCAAACAAAATAGTATAATTATACTTGTTTTTGCGCCTGTGATGGAATTGGTAGACATGCAAGATTTAGGTTCTTGTGCTTTTAGCGTGTGGGTTCGACTCCCTTCAGGCGCACCAAAAGAAAGACCCGGACACGAATTGTGTCTGGGTCTTTCTTTTATTCTATATAGGCAAAAATTAGTTAACTATAAATAGTAATAAAAAAATCATCGGAAATAAATCCGATGATTTTTTATAAGTTAATTTACTTGAGACCGAACTTCTTGTTGAACTTATCAACACGTCCACTTGTATCGACAAGCTTCTGCTTACCGGTATAAAAAGGGTGACACTTTGAGCAGATTTCAACATTAATATCCTTTTTAGTGCTTCCTGTCTCAATAACCTCACCGCAGGCACACCTGATAGTGGTCTGCTCGTACTTTGGATGGATTCCTTCCTTCATCACGTTCACCTCTTTCTAGCTTCCTGTATATGCACGATAACCGTGCGTAGTATATTGTATCATAGCTCTATAAAAAATGCAACACATTTTTTAGAAAGTAACACTTATTCCGGCAGAAAGGAAATACAAAACAGTTGAAGTTACCTCCATTTTCATAATCTTCCTCATAGCCTCAGCGTAAATCATAAGCTGACCACGGTAAAATTCTCCCCTTTCTCTGACAGTTTCGGCAGTGACATAATCAGTTTTAAAGTCGAGTATCACAAGCTTTCCGTCCTTTTCAAAACAGCAGTCCACAACGCCCTGAAGCAGTATCTTCTCCCCCGGAACATACCCTCTGAACTGTCCCGAATCTGCCAGTACGGAAAACTTCAGCTCGCGCCAGACCTTTTTCGAGGAGAGTAAATCTCGTCCCACCTGAGAATTAAAGAACTCCGCAATTCTTTCCGGCTTTACTGCCGCCGCCTGTTCATCGCTTAGGTTTTTTATTTTTCTGAGGCGTTCCACCTCCGAAATTACGCCCTCCACTGTACTGCACCTATTATAGTTCGCGTACTGCATAACAAGGTGTGTC
>CALWYM010000009.1 GCA_944385775.1 uncultured Oscillospiraceae bacterium
CCTTAGATGTCCCTTGCTCTCAAAAAAGCTCAGGTACATCTCCCGCAGTTCGTTAAGTCCTAAATTCTTCATTTTCTATCTCCTTAAAAAATCATTTACAAAAAATAAAATCCGCCCCTGGAAACCCAGGGGCGGAATAAATCCACGGTACCACCCTGATTATGCGAAAAATCGCACCTCTCACGGCGCTTCTGTAACGGGAAGCACCCGCCCCACTCATCGCAGGAAGGCTCAGAAATGGCTACCTCATTCCGCCGTCAGGAGCTTTCAGCTTACAACTCCCTCTCTGAAGGCGACCGCAAACAAGATTCGTTTCGTCCTAGCCGTTTTGTATTTTAATATTTTTTTCTGCCTTTGTCAACTGTTTTCCAGCTGGTTTCCCTTATCCGGCGTACTGATCACTGTTTATAAATGCCGTCTGGTCGTCCAGGTTTGTAAAGAAGTGGTGAACTCCGTCCGTGCCAAGGGCATAGTAATAATAATCAGTGCTGTCCGGATTGAGCGCTGCCTCTATTGAGGACGCTCCCGGGTTTGCGATAGGCGTAGGCGTCAGTCCCTTATAGAGATAGGTATTATAGGGACTGTCTATGCTTGTGGAGAACTGCTGGTCAGTACCCTGAATGGCGTAGTAGATTGTAGCATCAATCTGAAGTAGTCCATTGGTGGCTGAGGAATCCTTAAGTCGGTTATAAATTACCGATGCAATGGTAGGACGTTCCTCATCATTTCCTGCTTCCTTCTCAATCATGGAGGCGACAGTCAGTATCTCATACTGAGTATAACCCAAATCGTCTGCCAACGCCTGATACTCATCTGTCCACTTGTTATCGAAGTTTGAAAGAAGCTTATTAATAACACGGGAAGCATTATCGCCAATATAGAATTTATACGTATCCGGGAACAGAAAGCCCTCGAGTCTGGTTCTCTCTCCAAGCTTATTCGGGTCAATAAAATCATACTCAAATTCGTAGCTTTCGATAGCCTCCCACAGATCATCAGCGCTGCATACTCCCTCATCGCTGAGAAGTGTCACTATCTGATAGGTGCTGTAACCCTCAGGAATTGTTATTTCAATTTCCTCACGCTGTCCTGAAGCCGGATTCATACCGTAAACAAGAGCTCTGTAATCGTAATTCATGTTAAGGACATATGTCCCGGCTTTAATTTTCTCATCAGCATTGGAAAATGAACAGAAAAGCTTAAAAATCCACTTATACTTAATAAGATCCTTTTCATACAGGATATCTGCAACACCATCAATATCAGCCACATCAATTTCCTCTGTGACCGGATTTCCGTTCTCATCCTCAGATTCCCTTGTCTCCTTAGATATAAGCTCCTCCGGAACGGTAACGCTTACCTGAAGACTGTCTTCTCCCAGACCCAGAACGTCTACCGCAGCCATCCAGCCAAGGCAGGCAAGCACTATACTTATGCAAATAACAAAAAGAAAGTATAGTAAACCGCTGATACAGCCGGTTCTTTTTCCTTTTCCCCGTTTCACAATCTTTTCGTCTACATCCTGATATTCCTTATCAAAGTCAAAGTCAACCTCAAAATCCTTTCGTCCCATAAGCTCTTCCTCCGTTGGCTTGGAAGTCCCTGATGTTGAGGAATTTTCTGCTTTTTTCCGTACATCTTCTCTGTTTACCCGGGACGGCGTCTGATTAGTTTCCGCGCTCTTTCCGCTTTGTGGTCTAGCTGAATCCGTCCGACTATATTGAGCCTGAGAAGAACTTGTCTGACTTTTCTGCTGAGGTTCTGATTTTTGTTGCTGACTCTTCTGTACTGGAGAGGGTGAAGCTTTTGGCTTATCGCTAGGCTGAGACTTGCTTAGACGTGACGGATTTACCGCTCCGGCATTTTCCGCCCCTCTACTGCTGACATTACCCTTATTAGGTTCCGGACGCTCCTGAGGTATCTGCTGCCATGTGTCCGCAGGCTTTTCCTTATTCGGTTCAGCCTTAAAATCCTCAAACTGCGCCCAAAAGTCATCATCTTCCTTCTTTAACTGCTGAGAGGAAGAAGTTATATCCCCGCTGCCATTTAAATATTCTATCAGCTTTTCCATGTCAGACATAGAATCATCTTTTTCCGACTTTTCTCCGGAGGAAGACGATTCACTACCATCCATGAGTTCTTTCCAGAAATCATCTTTTCTATCCTTCATTGTTACCTCCTATCATAAGTGGTAATTGAAAATAAATCTTCTATTTGTATGTGGCACCTGACCCCACTTCGGCATAGTATATTCTGAGGCAAGCGACAGTGCTTTCTCACGGCTACATAACTGCGCCGTAGCTGTAAACAAAAAATGCTGAGCGCAGCAGCGGAATGGAGTAAATAAATGTATTCTAATTGCTTTGGCGGTAACTCTTGTCTTTGGATAATCCTTATTCTCATTATTCTCTTCTGCGGATGCGGAACCGGAAACAGCTGCTGCACTTCAGGCAATAACAGCAACTGCTGCACCAACACCTGCTGCTGAGAAAAGGACCATTCCTGCGGGGCCTCTTTACAGAGGCTCCGCTATTATTTTACCATGTAACGGATCTTGTCCTCCGAGACAACTATGTCCACAGGAATGTCATGTTCTTCCCTTGGTACGGATTTAACCATAGTTTTCTCCCTGGCAAGCCCAACTTTAATACCCTTGACGTGGCAAAGGTATCTATCATAATACCCTTTACCGCGTCCCAGACGAAATCCGTCATAATCGTAGGAGACAGCCGGCACAACTGCCATGTCTATATCCCACGGCATAAGAATATCACTTTTATTTGACGGCTCAGGAATACCAAAAGTTCCCGAGAAGAGCATTTCATACCCGCTAATGACCCTTGCGGTCATATAATCCCCCTCCACCAGCGGTACTGCCACAATCCTTCCGCTGTCAAGGGCTTTTTTAATTATGCCTTTCGTCTCAGGCTCCATACCCACGGACACATATATAAAGATACTGTTGACCTTGCTGTATTCTGTCAATGTCAAAAAGGAATTTTCAATAATTTTGTTACTTCTTTCAATATATTCCTCACTGAAAGAAGCCGTAACAGCTTTAATTTTCTTTCTTAAAGCTTTTTTATCTGCGCTCATAATGGATCGCAGCACAAACCTCATCGGCTTTTTCCTTGCCGCAAAGCTCCTCAACAAGCCTTAAACCAAAATCAATAGCCGCTCCCGGTCCTCTTCCGGTAATTACGTTGCCGTCACGGACGGTGGAAAATTCCTGGCTCATTACTCCGCCTGTCATTCTGCTCTCCATTCCGGGATAACACACCGCATTTTTTCCCTGAAGGATTCCCAGATCCGCCAAAACCGTGGGACCGGCGCATATGGCAGCAGCTATCTTTCCCGCTTCGTACGCTTTTTTCACCGCGTTCATGGCTTCTTCACTCTTTAAAAGGTTGTCCACGCCGACAAGCCCCCCTGGACAAACTATCATATCGGCATTTTCCGGGTCAATAGCCTCTACGGTTGTCTCACACTTTATCATAACTCCATGACTGCTTTTAATTAAATCTCCGCCAACTCCGGCAAAATAAGTCTCAACACCTGCTCTCTTAAGCATATCGTAGGGAGCAACAGCTTCAGTTTCCTCAAAACCCTCTGCCAAAAGAATATATACCATAATAATACTTTCCTTTCAATTACTTTTTATGGCAGCTTCCACTGCCCCGACTATATCCCTGTGTATATCTTCAATTCCCCTTGGGCTGTCCCCCTCGGAGCAGGATATTACCTTCCAGCCCCACCTGTCCGCAACCTCTAAAGCGCAGCTTCGGCACCGGCGGAGATATTCCTCGTCCCTCTCGTGAATATCACCTTTTTCACCTGTTTTGCTTCTGCGACCCTCCATCATCTTTTCCGTTATCTCCGTGGGCATATCGAGATAAATGACCAAATCCGGAGCGGGAAGCTCCATAAGTCTGTACTCAAAATCAAAAAGCCAGGATAGGAATTTTTCCCTGTCGTCAGATTTAAGCTTCGGCGCCTGATGAACAGCGTTTGAGGTGGTGTACCTGTCTGTTATCACAAGTCCGCCATTACGATAATGGCTTTCCCAATCCTCCTTGTAGGAAGCGAACCTGTCCACAGCGTAAAAAGTGGACGCGGCATAAGGGTTCACATCATCGGGCTTTTTGCCGAAAGCGCCACTAAGATAAAGCCTTACAAGAGCCGAGGACTCCTCACTATATCTGGGAAAGGTCAGGCGTTTAACGCTGTTTCCCTTTTCCTCAAAATATTTTACAAGCATTGACGTCTGGGTGGCCTTCCCCGAGCCATCAGTGCCCTCAATTACAATAAGCTTTCCCACACTTCTCACTCTCCCTTTATTCTCTGACCCACAACAGCCAGAACAAAAGCTGGGAGACGAAGCTGTCTTCCGATACGGGATGGCTGTTTAATAAGCCTATACAGCCATTCAAGATTCATTTGCTGCCATTTTTCCGGTGCCCTTTGGGCAAGTCCGGAATATACGTCAAGACTGCCGCCAAGCCCGATAGCAAGCTTAGCCTTAAGCTTATGCCCGTTTCTCTTCATCCAAAGCTCCTGCTTCGGCGCACCGAGACACACAAGAAGCAAATCAGGCTCCGCACTGTTGATTTTCTCGATGACAGGTCCGTCATCTTTAAAATATCCGTCGGCAGTGCCGCAAACCACAATTCCAGGGTGGGCTTCAAGAATTTTTTCACCAGCTAGCTCCGCAACGCCGGGCTTTGAACCAAGCAGATAAACCTTCTGACCCTTTTTTGCCATTTTTGAAAACAGCTTTTGAGCAAAGTCCGCCCCCGGAACCTTTTCCTTAAGGGGTCTTCCCAAAATCCTGGCTCCGTAAATAATTCCAATGCCATCCGGAATAACCATTGCGGCGTTTTTAACAGCTTCCGCCAGTTCCCTGTCCTTGCGGCAAAGCCAGACTATTTCAGGGTTAGGCGTTACAATATACTTAAAGCCCTCTGTTTCCATAAGCTTTTCCGCCTCGGAAACAGCTTCCTCCATGGTTAAATTATCAAATCCCACATGAAGAACGTCAGTTCTCATATACTGATGCTCCTTTATCTATTTTTTAAGCCCACAGGGCAAAGTACACAAGGACAATTATCCCCAAAACTATCCTGTAAAAACCGAATACCTTAAAGTCGTGACGCTTTATGTAGCTCATAAGGAATTTTATAACAGCCATTGACACTAAAAACGCTGTGACAGTTCCCAAAGCCAACACTCCGGCTTCACCAGAAGTAAAGCTAAAGCCGAATTTTAAAAGCTTTATGGCGCTGAGTCCAAACATAACAGGTACGGCCATAAAAAAAGTAAACTCCGCTGCAGCTACCCTTGAAACACCGATTGCCAGAGCGCCCACGATAGTCGCGCCGGATCGTGAGGTGCCAGGAATAATTGACAGCACCTGAAACATGCCGATTATAAAAGCTGTGTCATAGCCAATATCTGAAAGGGTCTTTACTCTCGGCACCCTTTTTTTATTTTTCCCTTCAATATAAATAAAAGCCACGCCGTATATTATCAGCATCAGGGCAATAACGGAAGGCGTTTCAAGGTGCTCTTCAATAAAATCATCGAAAAGCAGCGTGACTACGGCTCCCGGTATACATGAAACAGCAACTTTAAACCAAATACTGAAAGTTCCGAAATCAGCTTTAATCCTTCCGCCCACATTTTTAAATGGCCACATTTTCTTCCAGAACAGTACAAGCACTGCCAAAATGGCTCCCAGTTGTATAACCACGAAGAACATATCTTTAAATTCATCAGTCATGTCAAGCCTGATGAACTCGTCAACAAGAAGCATATGACCTGTGCTGCTTATTGGGAGCCATTCGGTAATTCCTTCCACTATACCAAGGACAAGCACTTTCAGCGCTTCAGATAAACTCACTGCACAACCTCCAACCTGTAAAAGTTACCGAGGAAATTCAAAAATTCCCCTTTGCAATTAATGCGGCACAGCAGTAATGCCGTACCGCATCTTAAGGTCATTTTCCATTAACTATATGCTCACCCACAAGGTAAATATCCCCTGCTCCGACGGTGAGAATAATATCTCCCGGCGCTGCTTCCGCTTTGATTGCCTCCTCAAGTTCCGGGAAAGTAGGACAGAAAACACTTTCTGGTATCCGTTCAGATAAATCCGCCGAAGATATCCCAATAGTATTTTTCTCTCTGGCAGCGTAAATTTCCGCCAAAAAAACCTTGTCAGCCTTGGAAAGCTCCTTTACAAAATCATCAAACAAAGCCTTTGTGCGCGAATAAGTATGGGGCTGAAACGCCAGCAATATACGTTTTGGGGAAATGCTCCTGGCAGCATCAATAAGAGCCATTATCTCACTTGGGTGATGGGCGTAGTCGTCATACACCGGAATTCCGTTATAGCTGCCCTTATACTGAAAACGTCTTTCAGCTCCACCAAAAGTGCTGAGTCCCTGGCTTACGGCTTCCGGATCAATTCCAAGGAAAATAGCCGATGCGGCGGCAGCCACCGCATTTTTTATATTGTGCCTTCCCAAAACGTGAAGGTCAACGTGGCAGAAATACTCTCCCTTATGGAAAATATCAAAGCTTGAAACTCCGCCCTTTTGCTCTATATTTGCTGCGTAAACATCTGCATTGGAAGTGAATCCAAAGGTCATAACAGGCTTATTCAGATTCTTAACGCAGTCCATAGTATTCTTATCATCCATGTTCACTATAACAACGCCATTATCAGGCACCAGCATAGCAAAATCATGGAAACTCTTTTTAACATTATCAAGATTTCCGAAATAATCAAGATGGTCAGCGTCCACGTCAAGAATAACGGCAACTGTGGGGAAGAAACTTAAAAATGAGTCATAATACTCACAGCTTTCCAAAACGATGGTATCGCCTTTACCTACCCTGTATCCGGAACCAAGCAAAGGCAGTGTGCCGCCTATCATAACGGTAGGGTCAGCCATGGCAGCCATCAAAATATGAGTGCACATGGAGGTAGTTGTGGTTTTGCCGTGGGTTCCGGAGATGCAGAGCGCATTTTTATAGTTTTTCATAATGCAGCCCCAAGCCTCAGCCCGCTCAAAAACAGGTATATTATTGGCTCTGGCATATGCAATCTCAGGATTGTCATCCCTGGCGGCCGCAGTGCGGATAACAAAGTCCGCCCCTTTTACATTCTCGGCTCTGTGACCGATATGCACCGTAATACCCAGGTTGCGAAGCTCCTCCACCGCCCGGCTATCCTTTATATCAGACCCTGTAATGGGAATATACGCACATAGCACACGGGCAAGGGGCGACATGGATACGCCGCCGATACCCACAAGGTGACCTTTACTGCCTGACTTTATAAATTTTTCCAGTTCGGAAGTTCTATCCATAACCGCTCCTAAAATTTACTATATTGCTATCTTTACGAAATACTATTATAATACCTGTGTGTGAATAATACAACAGATATTTTTATTAATTTTCTGCTAACAAAAGAGGTGTGGTTTTATGCTTATTCCTGAAAAACCGAGTGAAATTATGCGGAAAATTGAAAATTATGGCTACCGCGCATACGCGGTTGGGGGCTGCGTCCGGGATACCCTGCTTGGCAGAGCCCCATGGGACTGGGACATTGCCTGCTCAGCCCCACCGGATAAAATCATGGAAATGTTTCCCCGGTCACGTCCTTCCGGCATAGTATACGGAACTGTCACCGTGTCAATAGGTAACGATGAGTTTGAAATTACCACATTTAGAAAAGAAGGTGAATACACAAATGGTCGAAAGCCCGATTCTGTCAGCTTCGTGGCAGCTGTTGAGGAGGACCTGTGCCGCAGGGATTTTACGGTAAACGCCATGGCTGCCGATATAAATGGTACAATTACAGACCCTTTCGGCGGCATAGACGATATTGAAAGAAAACTTATCCGCTGTGTTGGCAATCCTGAAAAACGCTTTAGGGAGGACGCACTGAGAATGTTCCGCGCAGTCCGATTCTCCGCCTGCCTGGGTTTTAATATTGAGGAGAATACCGTAAAGGGTATTCTGTCAGAATGTTCCGGTGCCCTGCTCCTGTCACCGGAAAGAATTGGCGGAGAGCTTACTAAAATTATATCCTCAGTAAGACCGGATTATGTGGGTAAAGCCGCAAATTTTCATCTTCTTGACCATATTATCGGAAACGCACGACCTGATGTGTCTAATCTTTATCTTATTGAAACGGGTGAAAATCGCATAGCATGCTACTGTGCCATGGTAATTTTACACGGCGGTGACTTTGACAGTCTGTCACAGGGTCTGTCCCTTACCCACAATATTAAACGAAAGATATACACTTTAAATAAGATATTCTCCGAAAAACTGACTCCCTTTGAGGTGGGCTTTACCTACGGAATTGACGGACTTCGTCTTTACACGGATATGCTAAATGCCATGGGCGATTTTGATAAAGCTAAGAGGACCTTACTTCTGATGCGCGAGAAAAAGTTCATCACGCCAAGGGATCTTAACCTTAGAGGCGACGAGCTTGTAGGTATGGGCTTTAAAGGTGAGGAAATCGGAAATGCACTTAAAATTCTCTGTCACGCCGTTTCAACCGGCATTGTTGAAAATAGCCGCGAAAAGCTGACCGAGTACATTAATACCAATTATAAATGCGTAAACAGTCAGAATTAACCCCATATCATTTCAGCATAAATGTACCCTTATCTAATACTTGCAGCAATTTGACTGCTTTTCTTTGTGTCAGTAGACTTTTGTTTATTTTAAGGAGGACTGACCGGAAAAAATTCCAGTCAGTCCTCCTTGTTTATGCTGCTTTTATTTTTTCCCCATTTTTGCATACTTTTCCCTCGTTGCCATACCGCCCCTCAAATGCCGCTGAGCTTTATTGAATTCCAGAACCTTTTTTGCGGCGTTAGCCAGAGTAATATTATATTGAGGTAAACGTTCCACAATATCTTTATGTACAGTGCTTTTGGATACTCCAAATACCTTTGCGGCACTGCGGACAGTAGCTTTGTTCTCAATTATATACTCTGCCAAACGGCAGGCTCTTTCCTCCATAGTTTCGTTCAAACTTAATCACCCCTCGGCACTTCACTATATCAATACAATATGCAAAGAGCCGAGGGGTTTATTACCTGCATTTGTTACTTTCTCTAATAAGTAACCGAGTATTGTCCGATTAATTTTCCATTTCCTTTTTATATTCGGCAAAAAACTGCCAGAACGCCTGACAGACCGGTGTATCAAGACCTCCTTCCGGGTGGACAAGGGCGATTTTGCTTTGAAGCAGCGGAGAGGATATTTTTCTCACTAAAAGTCCTTCCAGTCTAGCCGCTTCCTCCATGGAATCGGGAACAAGCGCAACTCCCAGTCCTTCCTTTGCTATGGTCACGCCTGTTCTGGCACAATCAGTCAGCGCAATGGTTTTATATGAAATCCCTTTTAGCATAAACGCTTCTTCCACAAGCTTTTCCCATCTTCTGTATACTATAAGTGGTTTATCAGACAAAAAATCAACCGTAAGTCTATCGCCTTTTTCGCCTGTGTCTGAAAGGTCAAAGTATTTCTTGTTCCATACTGCCAGCATATCACCCCTTGGAAGCTCCTGACTTACAAGGGCATGGGTCGGATATGGGGTCCTTACAAGAGCAAGGTCAAACTGCCTACTTTTAAGCCGGGCAAGAAGCTCATATGTGTTGGCCTCAAACAGCTCATAGCTTACTCCCGGATATTTTCTTGAAAAGGGGGAAATAAACTTTCTGACTGCCATCTCGCTTACGCTGGATACCAGTCCTATTCTCAGTGTCCCTGAATTAACATGACGGCACTCCTTTACCGCCTGTCCAACTCCCTTTGCCATGGCTAAAAGCGTTATACCTCGTTCATATAATATTCTTCCCTCCTGTGTAAGCTCCAGAGGCTTTGAGCTTCTGACAAACAGTGGACAGCCAAGCTCTTCCTCCAAAAGCTGCATCTGCTTTGATACAGGAGGCTGAGTCATACCCAGTCTTTTTGCTGCCCTGTTTATGCTCCCCTCCTCCACAATAGCTGTAAAATACTCTATCTGCTTTAAATCCATTTTCTGTTTCCGCCTTATATTTTTTTCGTATATGTCCTATTGTAATATAATGAATTGAATATATCAACTATATATGCTAGAATACATCCATGTGATTTTTAAGAGGTGAACATTTTGAAAAGCAACGAAGACACCCGTTTGTTAAGTTTTTTTAAGGGTTTTGGGAAACAGAGCATATTAGCCCCCCTGTTTAAGTTATTAGAGGCGCTTTTTGACCTGTTGGTCCCACTTGTAGTGGCGGATATTATCAATAATGGAATTGCCGCCGGAGACGCAGATTATATTCTGAAAAAATCAATGGTTCTTATAATGCTCGGAGTTATCGGTCTTGCCTGTTCGCTGACAGCCCAGTGGTTTGCGGCTCAGGCTGCTCTTGGCGTCTCCTGCGCAATGCGCCTTAGTCTATTCGCCCATATACAATACCTTGATTTTTCTCAAATTGACGCTCTTGGAGGCAGTACCCTTATAACAAGGCTGACAAGTGACATAAACCAGGTACAAAGCGGCGTAAATATGTTTCTGAGGCTTTTTCTCCGCTCACCTTTTATCGTCTTTGGAAGCGTAATTATGGCATTTACCATTGACAAAAGGGTCGCAATGGTTTTTCTTGCCGCAGTGCCGGTTCTTCTTGTGATAGTTTTCGGAATAATGGTGATAACAAACCCCATGTACCGCAAAACCCAAAACCAGCTTGATAGGGTCCTTGGTCTTACAAGGGAGAACCTTACCGGCGTCAGAGTTGTAAGAGCATTCCGGCATGAGGAGCAGGAAGTCTCCCAGTTTAAAGATGAGAACAACCGCCTCACCTCCTCCCAGCTCAAGGTTGGGCGTGTTTCCGCACTTATGAATCCTCTGACATACGCAGTTGTAAACCTGGCGCTGATTGCCATTTTGTCTGCCGGCGCAAAGCAGGTCAATTCCGGCATACTTCTCAGCGGCGACGTCTATGCTCTTGTAAACTACATGAGTCAGATTTTGGTAGAGCTTGTTAAAATGGCAAATACCATTGTTTTGACCTCCAAAGCTCTTGCCTGCGCCGGAAGAGTCCAGTCCATACTGAAGCTTAAACCCGAGATGACCTTTCCAGAAACATCTCCTGAGGAAAAGGGCGACTGTTCCATTGCCTTTAAAAATGTAAGCCTTGCCTATGAAAACGCAGAGGGCGAAAGTCTTTCCGGAATTAATTTCTCAGTACGAAAAGGCGAAACACTGGGAATTATAGGTGGTACAGGTTCCGGCAAATCCAGCGTTGTAAATCTTATACCGAGATTTTACGATCCGACAGCCGGTACTGTGGAGCTTTTCGGAAATAATGCTTCAAGCTACCCCCAGTCAGACCTTCACAAAAAGGTGAAAATCGTTATGCAGCGGGCAATGCTCTTTTCAGGAACTATCCGGTCAAACCTGCTATGGGGAAATGACTCCGCTACTGATGATGAGCTCTGGCAGGCGCTGGAAACAGCTCAGGCCGCTGAATTTGTCCGCAGCAGACCAAAGGGACTTGACGACATTGTGGAACAGGGCGGTCGAAACCTTTCAGGCGGTCAGCGTCAGCGGCTTACAATAGCCAGGGCACTTGTGGGAAAACCTGAAATACTTATTCTTGATGACAGTGCAAGCGCTCTGGATTATGCCACAGACGCATCTCTCAGAAAAGCAATCGCCGCACTGCCGGGAGATATGACAACGGTAATCGTCAGCCAGCGTACATCCAGCCTTCAGCACGCTGATAAAATTCTGGTTCTGGAGGACGGCAGACAGGCAGGTCTCGGTACCCACCAGCAGCTACTTGCAACCTGCCGCGTGTATAAGGAAATCTACGACAGCCAGTTTCAGAGGGGAGTGAAAGAATAATGAAAAAAGAAAAAGCTTCTAGTATTCAGCCCTCGGGGGAAACTCTGAAACGGGTTTTAAGCTATATTAAACCATACAGGATTAACCTTATTTTAAGCCTTCTTTTTGCGCTGCTCAGCGTTGGAACGCAGCTTGTAGTTCCTATCCTCACAGGTAGCGCTATTGACGAGATGATTGGCAAAGGGGCGGTAGACTTTGATTCCCTTGGTAAAATTCTTCTTATCATCGGCGTCTCCATTGCGGTGACAAGCCTTTCCCAGTGGGTAATGAACGAATGTAATAACCGTATGACTTTTTCCGTCAGCCGCGATATGCGCTCCGCCGCCATTGAAAAAATTCAGAAGCTGCCTTTAAGTTATCTGGACAGCCACCCGACAGGCGATCTTGTCAGCAGAGTCATTTCAGATGTGGACGTTTTTACAGACGGTCTCTTAATGGGCTTTACCCAGCTTTTTTCTGGTGTACTCACTATTATCGGAACGGTAGGCTTTATGCTTTATATAAATATTCCAATCACCATTGCGGTAATTGTAATAACGCCTTTAAGCATACTCACAGCCGGATTTATCGCCTATAAAAGCGAAAAATATTTCCGCCGCCAAAGTCAGATTCGCGGCAGCCAGACGGCTCTTATAAACGAAATGGTAGAAGGAAACCGCGTTATCAAAGCCTTCGGGCAGCAAAAAAAGGTTATTGAAAGCTTTGATGAGATTAATGAACAACTTCGCCAAACCGGTCTTCGCGCAGTATTTTATTCAAGCATTACAAACCCTGTAACCCGTTTTGTAAACAGCATGGTCTATGCCGCAGTTACCATTACAGGCGCGTTTTCCGCTATAAAGGGAGGAATTTCCATTGGTCAGCTCTCCAGTTTTTTAAGCTACGCGAATCAATACACAAAGCCCTTTAACGAGATTTCCGGCGTTGTTACGGAGCTTCAAAATGCATTGACCTGCGCCAGCCGTCTTTTCCAGCTGCTGGACGAAAAGGAGGAGATACCGGACAGCCCCGATGCCATATCCCTCTCTCCCGAAGACGTAACAGGACAGGTGGAGATAAAAAACGTAAACTTCTCCTACTCTCCAGAAAGACCTCTTATAGAGAATATGAACCTTACCGTAAAGCCGGGTCAGCACATTGCCATAGTCGGACCGACCGGCTGCGGAAAGACCACCCTGATAAATCTTCTTATGCGTTTTTATGACGTAAATTCCGGTTCTATATCCATTTCGGGGCATGAGATTAAAAATCTCACAAGGTCGTCTCTCAGAAGCGCTTACGGCATGGTGCTTCAGGACACTTGGCTAAAGCGTGGTACAATCCGTGAAAATATCGCCTACGGAAAGCCTGACGCGACCATGGAGGAAATTGTGGAAGCTGCAAAGCGCGCCCACGCTCACAGCTTTATAACACGTCTTCCTGGCCGCTACGACAGCATTGTCACTGAGGACGGCGGCAACCTGAGTCAGGGACAAAAGCAGCTTTTATGTATTGCAAGAGTTATGCTTTACCTGCCTCCTATGCTTATTCTTGATGAGGCAACAAGCTCCATTGATACAAGAACGGAGCTTCAAATCCAGGACGCTTTCGGGCACATGATGGCAGGTCGCACAAGCTTTATTGTGGCACACCGCCTCTCCACCATACGAGAAGCCGACATGATACTCGTCATGAAAGACGGTCACATAATCGAGCATGGCACTCACGAAAGCCTGCTTGCTCTGGGCGGCTTCTACCACACACTGTATAACAGCCAGTTTGAAAATGCCGACGGAGCGGAGTAGTATGAATATAACACTCGTGCAATATGAAAACGAGCTGTCCTCTGCAATAGAGCTTATAAAAGGATTTTGGCAGGAGCACAGCGGATATACCCAAAGCGACGATGAGACTCTGTCTGATTTAAAAGATTGGACAAAAGAAGGGCATGTACTGTACTTTATATGCCTTGATAATGAGAAAATCGGATTTGTCCATTTAGGCAGCAGAGGCGCTAAAACAGACTGGCTTGAAAACATTTTCGTTCTTCCCAAATATCAGGGAAAGGGTATTGGAACAGAAGCAATATCACTGGTAGAGAATGTTGTAAAAGAATATTCACAGTCTCTTTATATCGAGGCTGCCGCCAGGAATAAGGACGCAATCCGTCTTTATCGGAGAACAGGGTTTGACTGCCTTAATACAGTCACTCTGCGAAAGGATTTTCACCGTGAGGATTTTGAAAAAATCAGCTCGGAGAAAATACTTGGACTTGACTTTGATGTAAAGCGAAAGAAAACCGAACTGTAAAATTACAGGTCGGTTTTTATTTTTAAGAACTTATTCAATTCCCGTTAAGTCAAAATCCGAAAGCCATTTTGCAGCTCTTTCGCACACTGTTTTCAGGCAGTCCTCCTCAAAGGGACTCGTAAGTCCGGCATTGCTGAGAAGCTTTGTAAAAGTCTCGCTTCCTCCCTGAACAGTATATGCCATGTATTTTTCCCACGCCTTTTCCCGGTCCTGCTGCATAATTGCCCAAAGCTCAAGGGCGACAGTCTGGGCAAGGCAGTAATCAATGTAATAAAATGGCGATGAATATATATGGCTCTGCCTCTGCCAGCCCTCACCTTCGGAGTAGAAGGGTATTTCCCCGTCAAGCTTCATCCACGGCATATACTCACCGAGGAGCTTTTTCCATACGTCGTGACGTTGTCTTGGCGTCATCTCCGGTTTTTCATACACAATGTGCTGGAAATGGTCTACCATTGTTCCGTATGGAATAAAAGTTATAGCCCCTGCAAGGTGGCTGTATAGATACTTTCTCTCATCTTTACCGAAGAAATATTTGCACCAGGGCCACGCCATAAACTCCATACTCATGGAATGAACCTCGCAGGCCTCCATGCCGGGCCAGATATACTCCGCGGGTATTCTGTCTCTGTTCATATATGCGGCAAAGGCGTGACCTGCCTCATGGGTAACAACCTCAACGTCCCCCTGTGTGCCGTTAAAATTTGCGAAAATAAAGGGCACCTTATAGTCTCCGATCATGGTACAGTAACCGCCGCCCTCTTTACCCTTGGTGGAAAGCACATCCATAAGCTCGTCAGAGAGCATAATACTAAAGAATTCACTGGTCTCCGGTGAAAGCTCATCATAAAATTTCTTTCCGGCTGCCAGAATATCCTCGGCACTACCCTGAGGTCTTGGGTTTCCGGAACGGAACATAAGGGCATTGTCGGCAAAACTCATGGGATATTCCTTGCCAAGGCGCTCAGCCTGCTTTCTGTATATGCTGTCCGCAACAGGCACAAGATATGTCCTCACTGCATGACGGAACTTTTCCACGTCCTCTTTTGTGTAGCAGTTTCTTCCCATGCGGTAATATCCCAGGGTGGTATATCCCTCATAACCCAGCTTCTTTCCCATTTTATCACGCAGCTTCGTAAGCTCGTCATAAATTGTGTCAAGCTCCTGCTGGTTATCCTTATACCACTGTCCCTCGGCTTTCCATGCCTCCAGTCTTATTTCATCATCGGCGTCCGTTTTAAATGGCGTCAGCTGTGAAAGGGTATATGTTTCTCCACGGAAAGGAATCTGAGCGGAGGCTATAAGCTTTGAATACCTGGTAGTAAGGTCATTTTCCTTTTGAAGCTCCGGAATAATCTCCGGAGAAAAGGTCTTAAGGTCAATTTCAGCATTAAGGAACATGAGAGTGCCATATTCCTTTTCAAACTCTGCTCTGAATCTGCTGTTAAGAAGTGCCTTTGTCCACCTCTGTCCGTACTCACCAAGCTCCGGAGATACCTCGTTCCAGAAATTTTCCTCTCCGTCGTAAAACTTATCCCCTGTATTAATGGAATGACGTATGGACGCAAGAGTACCCATGGTTCCGATATGCCTGTCAAACTCCTCCATACGAAGAAAAACCTTTTTCGCTTCCTCATAGCTCTGGCTCTCTTCCAAAAGCTTTATGAGATTGTCGTACTCCTCCTTGACCTTCTCAACATCAGGTCTTTCATATTTCATATCACAAAATTTCATAAAATCCTCCTACCTGTAAAGCTCAGCCACTGCTCTCTCTACATCACGGTACACCTGCTCCTTATCCATCGTAAGGTATTCGCCGTTTTCATAAAGTATTTTGCCGTTTACCATCGTCATGGCAACGTCTGCCCCCTGGGCGGAATAACACACGAGAGCTTTTGTATCAAGATTCGGCACAAGATGGGGCTTTGTCATGTCCAGAGCTATAATATCCGCCTTTTTGCCCTGGAGCAGCACACCTGTATCGGTTCTGCCCTGAACCGCCGCTCCGTTTATGGTAGCCATTTTGATTAAATCATCGGGTCTCATAATAGTGGGATCTCCGTGATAGCCGTTGTGAAGCACACTTGCCAGATGAAGCTCCTCGAACATATTAAGATTATTATTTGACGCTGCGCCGTCTGTACCCAGCGCTACGGTTATCCCCTTGTCCAGCATTTCGGAAACCGGGGCAAAACCGCTTCCCAGCTTCATATTGCTGGTGGGATTATGGACTATTGCTGCATTTTTGCTCTTTATTATGTCAAGGTCGCCCTCCGTTACATAAACACAGTGGGCAAGAAATGCGTGGCTGTCAAAGGCGCCCAGTGAATTAAACCACTCTGCCGGCGTCATGCCGTACTTTTCCACACACTCGTCATGCTCTTTTTTTGTCTCCGAAAGATGGATATGAAGTCTTCCACTATAACCATTTACTATGCTGCTGTAATACCTTGTCACAGCCTCTGTACAGGTGTACTCAGCGTGGATTGAGAAGTCTACATGCACCCTACCGTTTCCGGCGCCGTTATTCTTGTTATATAACTCAACTGATTCCTTAACTCTGAAATTATCCTCCGGCTTTTCCTCCGGGTCAAAGCACTGGACAGGTCGGCATATATTGGCCTTCATACCCGATTTTAAAACGGTCTCTATAGCAGCCTCCGGCTCCATGTACATATCTGTAAAGCTCGTGGTACCAGTGGCGAGCATCTCCAAAACTGCAAGCTCTACGCCGGCTTTAATCTGCTCCCGTGTAAGCCTGTCCTCAATGGGGAAAACCGTATCAAAAAGCCACTGCTGCAAATTAAGACCGCTGCCTACTCCACGCAGCAGCGTCATTGGCGTGTGGGTATGGGCATTTATCAGTCCCGGCATAAGAAGTCTTCCTGACATATCCCTTTCAACGTCATAGCTTTTTTCCGGTCTTGTTTTCCCGATATAATCTATATTCTCGCCCTCTATTCCGAGAAATCCGTCTTTGATAACATCATTTCCGGACAGTATAAGGGCATTTTTAAAAAGCACGCTCATTACATTTTCTCCAGAGGGATATTTTTAATAATATCCTTTACATAAAGGGTAAACGGCTTTTCTATGGAGTTTGCAATCTCCACAACCTCAGCTCCGGACACAGGTTTGGGCAAAACTCCAGCCGCCATATTTGTCATTACTGAAAGAGCAAGAACTGGAAGATTGCAGTGAGCTGCGGTTATGGTTTCCGTAACCGTAGACATTCCCACAGCGTCGCCGCCGAGAATACATATCGCCTTTATCTCAGCAGGAGTCTCAAACTGCGGACCCGGCATATAGAAATATACACCCTCGTGGATATTCAACTCTGTTTTTTTTGCGCAGCGCTTTGCAACCTCACGAAGCTCCGGAGTATATGCTCTTGTCATATCGAAGAATCTCTCTCCGAATTCATCTATGTTTTTTCCTCTCATGGGGCTTCCGCCCATAAGCTTTATATGGTCACGGATTATCATAATATCGCCGACCTCATAATGGATATTAACTGCCCCAGCCGCGTTTGTAAGAATACAGCACTTAACGCCAAGGAGCTTAAATACCCTTATTGGAAGGCTCAGTTCCTCAAAGTCATATCCCTCATAGTAATGGAACCTTCCAGACATACAGGCTACCTTCCTGCCAGATACGGTTCCGAAAACCATTTTCCCGGCATGACCCTCAACGGTCGAGCGGAGAAAATTCGGTATCTCCTCATACCTCACCTCAACAGGATTTTCAATCTCCTCAGCAAAATGCCCCAGTCCTGAACCGAGGATTATTCCTATTTCAGGCTGAAATCCCGCTCTTTCAAGCAGAAATTCAGCAGCTTCCTTGTATTTTTCAAATGTAAGTTCCATAAACTTTATCTCCTTTGTCAGAACTTAATTGTGGTTATATTTTAAAATTAAAGGTATCTGTTGTCAAGTAGCACTGGTTTTGGCACTTTTCCCTATAAATTTATTTTTTCTAAATCTTCTATTTCCTTTTTATCCTTTTTGTGCTATAGTTATTCCATCTATGTAAAAAGAACGAGAGGCGATTTTATGATTTCCGCTAGAATGATGAAAATGTCTGAAGGCGGCAGTGCGATAAGAGCCATGTTTGAGGAAGGTAACAGACTTGCCTCCCTCTACGGTCGTGAAAACGTATATGATTTCTCTCTTGGAAACCCTAATATACCTGCCCCCGAAAAAGTCCGCTCTGAAATTATCCGCATTGCGGAGGATACGGACCCAATGGAGCTTCACGGATATATGTCAAATTCCGGCTACCCCTTTGTGCGCAAAGCCGTTGCCGACAATCTTAACACCCGCTTCGGTACGTCGTTTGACGAAAATAACATTATAATGACTGTGGGCGCTGCCGGCGGTCTTAATGTAATTCTTCAAACGCTGCTTAATCCCGGCGATGAAGTTATTGTTTTTGCACCATATTTCCTTGAATACGGAAACTACGTGGCAAACTTCGGCGGCGTTTTAAAGGTTGTTCCCACAACAGAGGAGGATATGTTCCAGCCCTCCGCCAAAGCGCTAGGTGACGCCATTTCCGAAAAAACAAAGGCGGTTATCATTAATAATCCCAATAATCCCACCGGCGTAATATATTCCGAAAGTAAGATTAAAGAACTTTCAGCTGTTATGCAGGAGAAGGAAAGGCTGTACGGCATCTCAATTTACCTTATTTCCGATGAACCGTACAGAGAGCTCGCCTATGACGGAGCAGACGTTCCTTACCTTACAAAATATTATCACAACACCATTGTGGGTTATTCATGGTCAAAAAGTCTTTCCCTGCCCGGTGAGAGAATCGGATACCTTGTAATTCCGAAAGAAGCAGACGACGCTCAGCTTATTTACAGCGCGGCAGTTATTTCAAACAGGATTTTGGGCTTTGTCAATGCTCCCGCCCTTCAGCAGCGCCTTGTTGCCGCCTGCCTTAATGAGAAGACCGATGTGGAAGCATATGACAGAAACAGGAAAACGCTGTATAAAGGTCTTACCGATTGTGGGTTTGACTGCACCTATCCGTCAGGCGCATTTTATATGTGGGTTAAATCTCCCGATGCGGACGATAATACCTTTGCGGAAAAAGCGAAAAAATATAATATTCTTTTTGTCCCTGGCTCGTCCTTTGCGTGCCCCGGATATGTGAGAATTGCATACTGTGTAAGTCACGATATGATTCTCCGCTCTCTCCCGGCATTTAAAAAGCTTGCCGGTGAGTACAAACTTTAATCAATATATCTCAAAAGGAGAAAATACTAAAATGGAGAACGAATCAGCTACCATACCTGAAAAGAAAAAAGTAATGCTGTCCGGCATTCAGCCCAGCGGCGAGCTTCACCTGGGA
Source organism: uncultured Oscillospiraceae bacterium (assembly GCA_944385775.1). GTDB lineage: Bacteria > Bacillota > Clostridia > Oscillospirales > Oscillospiraceae > RUG626. The sequence continues at coordinate 19,571 of CALWYM010000009.1, forward strand.
AATTACCTGGGCGCAATCAAAAACTGGGGCGCAAGAAGCAAGGAGTTTGACTGCTATTATTTTATGGCTGATATGCATACGATAACTGTCCGCCAAAATCCCGCTGACCTCAGGAGAAGAACTCTTGAGCAGCTTGCCGAGTATATTGCCTGCGGTCTGGACCCGGAGCAGAATACGCTTTTTGTCCAGTCCCACGTCCACCAGCATGCTGAGCTTGGCTGGGTCCTTAACTGCTACACCATGTTCGGCGAGCTTAGCCGTATGACCCAGTTCAAGGATAAGGCGGCAAAGCACGCTGACAATATAAACGGTGGTCTTTTCACCTACCCTGCCCTTATGTCTGCCGACATACTCCTCTATCAGCCGGACTATGTCCCCGTTGGTGAGGACCAGAAGCAGCACGTTGAGCTCACAAGAAACGTAGCTCAGCGTTTCAACAACATTTATGGCGATGTATTTAAAGTTCCAGAGCCTTACATTCCGAAAACCGGCGCAAGGATTATGTCTCTCAATAACCCAAGCAGCAAAATGAGTAAGTCCATGCCTGACGGCTGCGTTTTCCTTATGGAAAAGCCCGAGGATATTCAGAGAAAGTTTAAACGTGCCATTACCGACAGCGATACCGAAAGGTGCGTCCATTACGACCCGGCAGCAAAGCCAGGCGTATCAAACCTTATGTCCATATACTCTGCCGTCACTGGAAAAACCTTTGAGGAAATTGAAAAAGAATTTGAAGGTCAGGGCTACGGAAAGTTTAAACCAGCAGTAGGAGAGGCAGTCATAGAATGCCTGCGTCCTATTCGTGAGGAAACAGCCCGTATCTTGGCAGACAAGGCTTATCTTGAAAGCGTATATCGTTCTGGTGCTGAGAAAGCTTCTTACATTGCGGACAAAACTCTAAGGAAGGTCTATAAAAAGATCGGCTTCCTTCCTAAGTAATTAAGGAATAGCGATATGATAAATACCGATATTTTACTGAATATAGCTCTTGCCCTGGGGTCAGCGCTTTTGATAAGCTTTATATCGACCCCTCTGGCAAGAGCCTTTGCCACTAAGGTCGGCGCAGTGGACGTTCCAAAGGATTCAAGACGTATGCACCACCACCCCATACCCCGTCAAGGAGGTCTTGCTATTTTCCTTGGCTTTATACTGGGCGTGGTCCTCTTTGCGGAAATTGACTCCCAGGTCAGAGGCATTCTTCTTGGCGCGATTGTGGTGGTCACTGTCGGCGCAGTGGACGATTTAACACCGCTGACTCCGAGCATTAAACTTGTCTTTCAAATTATTGCCGCTCTGATTGCGGTGTATCACGGAATAAGAATAGAGGTTCTCTCAAACCCAAACCCGTGGAGTGATAACGAATTTTTGCGGCTGGGTTTTATGTCGATACCCGTAACTGTAATATGGATTGTAGGTATTACAAATTCCGTAAACCTCATTGACGGACTTGACGGACTGGCCGTGGGTGTGTCCGCCATTGCCTCCATGTCTATACTTGTTATTTCCATTGTTCTCGGTCAGTGGAATATTGCCATAATTCTTGCAGCCCTTACAGGCGCATGCATTGGGTTCATGCCCTATAACCTTAACCCAGCAAGGATTTTTATGGGTGATACCGGCGCTTTGTTGCTTGGTTACGTACTGGCAACTGTTTCAGTCTCCGGACTTTTTAAGTACTATGCCATAATTTCCTTTGTTGTGCCTCTGCTCAGCCTTGGTCTTCCCATATTCGACACTATATTCGCAATTATAAGAAGACTTTTAAAGGGTCAGAACCCCCTTGCTCCGGACAGAGGTCATTTCCACCACAGGCTTATAGATATGGGTCTTTCTCAAAAGCAGGCTGTCGCCATACTCTATTCCATTTCAGCCGTACTTGGTCTTTCCGCTGTTCTTATAACAACCAGCGGCGAAATGAAAGCTTTGGTTTTGATGTTTGCGTTTTGCGTGGCAATTGCCATCGGTCTTGCCATAACAACGGTGAAAAATGAGCACGCCCACCACGACCAGCAGTCTGATAATTCCGAAAAAAATAAGGACGATGAGGGCAAATAAAGCTCTCATCGTCCTCTATTTTTAAAAATTGAAAACGCAATTATTCCAAGTATAATTAAAAAATCCTCGTCCTTTGTCTGAAGATACAAAAGAAAAAGCACAATGCCAAGGGTAATGTCCCGTCCGTCAATACCGGACAGGCTAAGTGCTGACGCAATGGGGATTCCGGGCTGTGAGGAGTTTTCCCGCACCGGCTCCGGCTGAATAAAGGAATTGTTTTCCCTGGCTCTCCCCATATTTCCATAGGCGGAATATCGGTTATAGATGGATTTCCCCTCCCAGCTCCTTTAAAACTACTTTCGCTGCGTGGTAAAGTCTCATTATTTTAACCGCTTTTTCCAAATCATTTCCTCTCTGAGGGCTGACGTAAGGCTTAAGTGATTCTACAAGTTGTTTTTTGTCACTTTTTTGCTTGGAATAAGCGGACATAACCTTAGTTACTATACCCATTATTCTGGGGTCAATACCAGCAGAGTCCTGTTCCTTTTCTTCTTTACTTTCCTTTTCCGACCCGGCGGAGCCTGAGAGCTCCTGAGCGAGCTTCATTATCTTCTCCATATCCTCCGGTGAGGAGAGCAATGTATTCAGCTTATCTTCAAATTCGCTCACAGGCTACCACCCCCCTTACAGATATTTGTTTAAACTACTTATCCATAAGTGATTTAAGCTGTGAAACCAGCTTAGAACCGGACTCTGTTGACAAAATTTGTGCAATAGTCTCCTGCACTTTCTTTGTATCGCCGGAATTTAAGGCTTCCTCAATGCCGCCTTTTTGAAGCATCTGCTTGACCTCTTTTCCCTCAGGAGAACCTGCCAGCGCTTCCAGTTCGTTTTTCTTATTTAAAAATTTTTTTCCTTCGCTTCCCATAAGCTGTTCATAGGTCTTATCCAGATTTTCCACCGATATAGTTCCTCCCAACTTCATAATTCTAAATTATTATATTCATTAGAAAGGTGTGTGTTCCATGAAAATAGCAGTTTTTTCTGATTCACATAATATGCTTCAGGGTATGACGTATGCTGTTGACAAGGAAAATCCCGATGTAATTTTTCATCTGGGTGACCTTCAGCAGGACGCGGAAAAGCTCCATGAGCTTTATCCTAAAATCCCCCTTTATTCTGTTTACGGCAACTGTGACTCCAATTATTCCGGCAATGACAAAATAATTGTTGAGTTGGAGGGTAAAAAATTCTTTGCCGCCCACGGTCACACATACAGCGTAAAACTAAACCTTGACTCCATAATAAACGCCGCTATGGCAAGCGGCTCTGATGTGCTGCTTTTCGGGCACACTCACCGTGCGATGGAAAAGGAACTTAACGGGCTCATTATCATAAATCCCGGTGCAACAAGCCCTGTAGGCACCTATGAAATAATCACCATACAAAACGGCAATATAACATACGAAAACCGTGAAGTTGAAATTATGTAACATTTTCATTATATGAGATGCTGCCTCAAAAATAGAACAGGAGAAGGACTTCAAAAATCCTTCTCCTGTTTTATTATGTAATGTTATATTGCCACAGGTATTTTGTCGTTAAACTCGCTGTAATGGTAATTTTTAACCTTGAAACTGTCCCGTGTAAAGGCGTAAAAATCGGTTACCGACTTATCAATTTCAAACTCCGGCGCCGGCTTCGGCTCATTAGCCAAAATCTTCTTTACGATTGCCACATGGCGGTCATAAATATGGGCGTCTGCAATAACGTGGACAAGCTCACCTGCCTCAAACCCGGTTACCTGCGCCACCATATGAAGCAGAACGGCGTACTGAACCACGTTCCAGTTGCTGGCGGTAAGCATATCCTGGCTCCGCTGGTTTAAAATGGCGTTTAGCTTGTTTCCGCTTACATTAAAAGTCATGCTGTACGCACAAGGATAAAGCCCCATCTCGCTCAGGTCTGCAAAATTATACATATTGGTCATAATACGACGGCTGGCAGGATTGTGCTTAAGGTCATAGAGCACTTTATCCACCTGGTCAAAATCGCCCTCCGGATAGTGATTTTTAATGCCCAGCTGATAGCCGTAGGCCTTTCCTATGGAGCCGTTTTCATCAGCCCAGCTGTCCCATATATGACCACGAAGACCCTCTATATTATTGGATTTTTTCTGCCATATCCAAAGGAGCTCATCAACAGCGCTTTTCCAGTAAGTCCTTCGCAACGTAATAATGGGAAACTCTTTTGAAAGGTCATATCTGTTTACAATACCGAATTTTTTTATGGTGTGCGCGGGCGTTCCGTCAGCCCAACGTGGTCGCACCTCCATATTGGTGTCCCAAACGCCTGTACTGAGAATATCGCGGCAATTTGATATAAATATGCTGTCAGCTCTGCTCATTTCTATTCATCTCACCTATTTTAAATTTATTCTATTATATTCTACTATATTCTCACCCTTTTGTCACTACTTTTTATGGCAGATGTTTAGTTCACTTATTGTTTTCGGCAAAAAAGCTTCTCATATATCGCTCAGCATAAATTTCAAAATTCTTTTCGGCCTGCCAGGATACCGGAAGGTATGGCGCAAGCATATCAAAGGCATGAAACAATCCGGGATATACCTTTACCTTTCCCGGCACACCGGCATTATTCAAATTTTCAATATATTTAACCGTCTCACAATAAAACGGCTCCTTCTCTGCTACAAAGGTATATGCCGGAGGCAGGTCTGAATAATCGCAGCACCGGGACGGCGAAGCGTAAATAGGGACCTTATTTCCCTTTATTCCCCTCAGGTACATTTTCCAACTAATATGATTTAAAGGCGTATTCCACGGTATTGAATAATTATTTCGTGACGATTCCGTATCCTCACAGTCCAGCATGGGATAAAGGGGAAGCTGAAACGCAATTTTAATTCCGCCCACATCACGCTCGTACATACACAGTGCCGCGGTAAGACCACCTCCAGCGCTTTCGCCGCCAACAATAATCTGGTCAGTGCGTATACCAAGACTCTCACTGTTTTCAAGCATATATTTCAGTGCCCTGTGACAGTCCAAAATCGCAGCAGGATAGGGATTTCTCGGCGCAAGCCTGTATCCAGGCGACACCACAACAGCATTCAGCTTCTCAGCCAAAGTTCTGCCCCTTGTAAAATGGACCATCTCAGCCATTCCAGTTACATACCCACCGCCGTGTATCCACAAAACTCCCGGTCGTTTTCCTTTACTATCATCAGGGCTTAATATAATAAGCTTCATTTTCCCTCTAGGCGTTTCAATTTTCACCTTTTTTGAACTATATCCCATAAAATCCAAACCCCTTTTTGCAGGTTTATTAATTATACACCAAACGGCTTCAATCTTCAACTTTACGGAAGTGTAACAAGAGAGCCTTAACACATATCTTTATAAAATTACAGAAAAACCCCGGGCAGGATATATATTCCTTACCCGGGATTTGCTCCGTTATCTTTTAATTTCACGAACCATGGAATACTCATTTAAAAGTGTTCCGTCTTTAAGACGAATAGCGTTTGGCTTGACACCTGTGATTCTAAATCCCATTTTCTCGTAAAGCGCTCTCGCCCGACTGTTGCCCTCCACAAAGTCAAGCTCCAGCTGAATAATATTTTTGTTTTCCTCCGCAATACGAATTAGCTCAGAAAACATTTTTGTTCCGATACCCTGATTCCAAAATTCTTTTAAAAGTGCGATTGCCACGGTGGCACGGTGCCTTGTTTTAAGGCTGCGGCTCCAAACAATCTGGCAGTTGCCGGCAACCCTGCCGTCTACAATACAGACAAGCATAGCCTCGTTTTCGGAGCTGTTTACATTATCAAAAAGGGTCCTCTCAGCTTCCTCAGTGTACTTGGTGCACTCCTCCGGATAGCGAATCAGAAAGTCCGTCTCGCCTGCCGTAACCCAAAGATAGTCAATCACACCGGGAATATCCTCATACCTGGGGCTTCGTATAACAGCTTCCCTGCCGTCCTTTAGGTTAAATTTAATCTCAGAAATTATCACGCAAAGCCCTCCTGACTTAAAAAATTTAAGTAATTATACTACCTGCTGCTATCTTTTGCAAGGGAAATGTATATTGAAAAGACATTATCAAGATATGAAATCGAAAGTGTCTTTTTCCCGTCAGTCAGAATGTTCCCGATAGAAACATAATTCTGCCCCTCTATCTCCTCGGCTACATTATAAATATCCGTAAACCCCAAAGAAGCAAGGCTTTCCATATATGCCTCATAGCTTCCCTCACTCATATCCGAAAGGCTCACTGCGCAGTAACCATCCTTCTCACTGAGAACTGCCCATGTAACAGTACCGTCGGGAACGGGAAGATTTTCCGTATATTCATTTCCGGGCCACTGGTCGGCAAGCCGAGCAGGCGGCTCTGAATCAGTATTTTTCTCATTTATGTCTGCTCCGCAGCCTGAAAGAAGCAGCGAAAATATTACAATTATAAATAATAGTTTTCTCATTTTTTCCTCAGTTTAAATGCCTTGTTGGCAAAAATAATCCCTAAAAGTACACACACAATTCCAACTGTCATAAACACATAAATCGGGTCAAACCCGCCTTCTACAACAATATCCGTAGCAGAATTGGCCTGTCCGATTACTCCCTCAGACTGTTTTCGCCCGGAAACAGCCAAAATGTATATTACAAAAGATATTATTCCGATTATGGCGGAGATTGCAGAGATTACAGTTGCTTTTTTAAGTTTATTTAATCTGTTGTCTTTGCCAAACTGCTCCGCCGTGCTGTCAGCAAATTCCTTTGGAGTGCCAAGGCGTCTGATAACCTGCTCCTCTGTCTCACCATTTTCAACGGCAGAACTGAATATCTCATTTAAATCACGGATAATCTCATTTTTAGTCCTTTTTGACAGTGAGAGCTCCTTTTTCACCTGGGAAATATATTCTTCCCTCATTTTAATGCACCCTCCTTTTGATAGTCCGCAATAAAACCATTAACGCAATCAACATAGCCCGACCAAAACGAAATCAGCTCATTAAGGACCTCCCTTCCCTTTTCCGTAAGGGAGTAATATTTTTTCAGTCCTCCGTTAGCCGCAGCCGGAGCCATACGACACGTTATCAGTTCTCCCTCCTGGAGCCTGTATAAAATCGGATATACAGTCCCTTCCCGAGCATAGCCTAAAACACTACCCTTTTCGTTTAAATTCGTTATAATCTCGTAGCCGTACGTTTCTCTCCGCCCAATCAGACACAGAAGTATCATTTCAAGGGACCCTTTTTTAAATTGCTGGACATATCTGTTGTCCATCTCCCTCCACCTCTTAATAATGAGTTATACTATTTAGTAATGCTAAGTAGTATGACAGCATAATACCACAGCAGACTTTGCCTGTCAACTGTTTTTATAATGATGTTTGCAAAAATAAAGTACGCAGAATAATCTGCGTACTTTAATCATTTTATCTCTGGACTCTGCCGCTGCCGTCACCGCCGGCAAGCTTTTGAACCTCGGAAAGGGAAACAAAGTTGTAATCTCCCTCTATGCTGTGCTTCCGTGCTGACGCCGCAACTGCAAAATCTACGGCTGCCTGTGTGTCGTATCCGTTGAGCAGTGAATAGATAAGTCCACCGCCAAAGCTGTCACCGCCGCCAATTCTGTCTACTATAGTAAGGTTATATACCTTTGAGAAGCAGTACTCATCGCTCTGTGTGTCATAGAGCATGGCGCTCCAATTATTCTGAGATGCGGAAATAGATTCTCTCAGCGTTATTGCGACCTTTTTAAAGCCAAACTTGTCAGCAAGCTGTTTTGCGACACTCTTGTAGCCCTCTTTATTGAGCTTTCCGCCTGTAATATCCGTATCAGTGGCCTCAATTCCAAAGACGTCTTTTGCGTCTTCTTCGTTGGAAATACATACATCTACATATTTGCAAAGCTCCGTCATTGCCTCTCTTGCCTTGGCTCTTGTCCAAAGCTTACCGCGATAATTCAAATCACAGCTCACTGTAATACCACGCTCCTTTGCGGCACGGCAAGCATCAAGGCAGGCTTTTACCATGTTTTCACCCAATGCGGGGGTTATGCCGGTAAAGTGGAACCAGTCGGCATCCTTAAAAATCTCGTCCCAGTTAAACTCTTCCGGAGCTGCCTCACTGATTGCGGAATGTGCCCTATCATAGATACAAAGGCTGCCACGCTGACTTGCGCCCTTTTCGTTAAAGTAGATTCCAACTCTGTCGCCGCCACGGACTATTTTTGATGTATCAACACCATACCGGCGGAGAGAGTTTACGGCGCACTGACCGATAACATGGTCAGGAAGCTTTGTCACATAGGATACATCTACACCGTAATTGGCAAGAGATACGGCTACGTTGGCCTCGCCGCCGCCAAAGGTAAATTCAAGATTTGACGCCTGTATGAATCTCTCATAATTATATGGCTGGAGCCTTATCATCAGCTCACCAAAGGTTATTACTTTTGACATAGTTTTTCTCCTATACTTATTTATTTTTGTACCAGGTGAATGGCAAAGCCGCCCATTTCGTCCTGCAAATAAACTACTTTAAGCTTGCCGGTCGGAGTGTATTTTTCTGTTCCGGGTACAAATTTAACTCCCTTCTCAGCAAGGTAATAGGCTGCGCGCTCCACATTGTTTGATGAAATGCCAATATGCCCGTTGGTACCTAGACCCTTAATCATAAACTCAGCCGCAGTACCGGAAAATACAGAGCTGTTATTTGGTATGTATGGCATATCAAAAATTGCGCACATAAGCTTTGCAGTTTTCTCTGCCTCCTCGCGAGTTTCACAGTTTACTCCTACATGAGCCAGTGAGAACCCGAGCATATTTCTGACGCTTTCCTTGCATATCTCAGTTATCTGATCCCAGCACTCTCCGTCTATAAGCTCCTTTTTTACCATCCATGTGCCGCCGCAGGCAATTACCTGCTCGAAATCCAGATAGGAATTGAGATTCTTAGTATTTACTCCGCCTGTCGGAATCCACTTAAGATTTTTGTACGGTCCTGCCAGCGCTTTCAGCTTGGCAACACCGCCGTTTTGTTCGGCAGGGAAAAACTTGACAACCTCAAGACCCATTGCCATAGCCTGCTCCATTTCACCTGCAGAAGCCGTACCAGGCACCATAAGAGCACCCTTTGAAAGTCCGTACTTAACTATTTCCGGGTTAAAGCCGGGTGTTACAATAAATTCTGCTCCGGCATTCATCGCCTTGTCAAGCTGCTCCCGAGTCAGTACAGTTCCTGCTCCCACAATCATTTCAGGACACTCTCTCACTATGGCTTTCATTGCTTCCTCCGCTGCGTCAGTGCGGAAAGTAATCTCAGCCACAGGAAGTCCGCCCTTAATAAGAGCCTTTGCAAGAGGTACTGCCTTTACTGCATCATCAATGGCTATAACAGGAATAATACCTATTTTTCCAATTTTATCTAAAATTCCTCTCATTATTAAGCACTCCTGACTTGTTTTTTTATACAATACCGCCTTTACTCCACACTAACAGAGGTGTAAACAGAGTACCACTTACCCTTTTCCGGAGTGATGAACAGAGTATCCGGCGCCGTGCATTTCAGTCCCTCACGTATCTGTGATATGACCCGTTCTCCCTCTTCTCCCTTTTCAAGGAAAAACTCATGGTGATGAGGAAAAATTACTCTGCCACCTATACGTGAATAAAGCCTTACAACGTCATTAACATCTTCTCTCGGGATTTGCGCAATGGTAATATCCGGCTCAAACTGAGAAGCCTGGTAAATTGCCGCCTCAGTTGCTCCGCCGCCCCATATAAGGATCTTTAAATTGGACGGCAAGGTAAGCTGATAGTTCATATACTCGTAGCTACCCACAAGATTTACCGCCTGTGATTCATTCTGGAAATTTGACTCTTTCTTCCGCCTTTCCAGCCTTGACGGCACATCTCCCACTCCAAGATTTGTATGTTTTCCACGGAAACACTGTATTACAAAATCTCCCGTGTCGATTACATCTCCTCCAATACACAGATTCATTCTGTAACCGGGAATATCATAAAATTTTGCCATTTCAATCCCTGACAAAGCACCGGAGAAAATCTGGGAATCAAACTTTTCTGACAATTTCTTTAGCTGTGAAACGTGGTCAAAATGGCTATGAGATATAAATATATAATCCGCTGCCACAATATCATCTGAGGAGAGAAGTTTATATCTGCTCTCGTCTATGTATGGGTCGATCACTATCCCCTTCCCATTAAGAAATATTCCGACAAAGTATGTCGGAATATTTCTTACAAACTTCTATAAATCTTACGGGGTCTGTAAGCTTCCGTCAGGATTTCTCACCTGAGTCCAAAGAGTTACAGTATTGACCGCAGGGTATTTTTTTGCTTTTTCCTCGTCAATGTCGACTCCGAATCCAGGCGCGCCCGAAACTGTGACGTAGCCGTCCTTAGGCTCCGGCACACCGGAGAAAACGTCCATAAGCCGTTCATCATTTACATTTCCCCACTCCTGGCAGGCCGCATTAGGCGTTGCCAAATCAAGATGAACATTTGCCGCATGACCCACCGGAGAAACATCTCCGGGTCCGTGCCAGATTGTTCTGACTCCAAAAGCCTCACAGAAGTGAGCCAGCTTGTACGCCGGAGTAACTCCGCCAATCTGACTTATATGACACCTAATATAGTCAATAAGCCTGTTAGCTATAAGATAGTCCCACTCTTTTGGATTATTAAACAGTTCTCCCATGGCAATAGGAGTCGTGGTGAGCTGACGAATATTACGGAAATAATCGCTTTGCTCAGGGCTGAGTGCGTCTTCAAGGAAAAACAGTCTGTACTTCTCAAGCCTCTTTGCCAGCCTAACCGCTTCAACAGGCGCAATTCTCTCATGGACATCATGGCAAAGCTCTATTTCATCTCCCATTACCTTTCTGGCGCGGTCAAAAAGCTGTACCGTATCTGAAATATATTTTGACGGATCCATATATATTCCGTCCTGTTTTTCCTCGTGACTTGTCTGGGATCCCCCTACTCCTCCGTAGCCGTTAACCTGAATCCTGACATATTTAAGTCCCTGTTCAGAAACCATTCTCTGCGCGTTATCAACTGCTTCTTCAGGGGTGGAACCCGATGCATGACGATAGATTGCAATTTTATCACGGCATTTTCCTCCAAGAAGGTCATAAACAGGCATATTCGCCATTTTTCCCTTTATGTCCCAGAGGGCCATATCTATGCCGGAAATCACGTTGTTTGTTACAGGACCGTTTCTCCAGTAGGAATTCACATTCATAAGCTGCCAGATATCTCCTATCCGTGAAACGTCACGTCTGACTAAAAGGGGCTTCATATACCTTTCCGTATAGAGCTCAATAAGCTCATGCCTATACGCAAAGGTTGCGCATCCAAGTCCGTAAAGACCAGGTTCGCTGGTCTCTACCTTTATAACTATGAGGTTAATATTTGCCGGTGCTGTGCATATGGCACGTATATTGCGAATTGTTACTTTCATCACTACACCTCCACAGTACGCTGCTTTTAATTAACTTACTTAGGTTTCTTCTCCAGGTTTTCCGCAAGCTTTCTTGACTCCGCGGCACGGAAGCAAGATACAAAATGTCCGGGAGCAATTTCCTGCATATGGGGATTTGTCTTTGAACATTCCGGTGTCGCCATCCAGCATCTTGGTGCAAATCTGCATCCCGGCTTTGGATCCATTGGGCTTGGCACATCGCCTGT
>CALWYM010000010.1 GCA_944385775.1 uncultured Oscillospiraceae bacterium
GCTCTTTTTCAGTATCTCTACTGCCTCCGTATATGTTACGCAGCCGAAATTACTCTCTAAAACTCCGTTCAGGCGCTCAATAAGCCCCTTATCAACGTAGGAATTAAAAAATGCCATATCATCAGGACATTTCTCCATTACCGTCTTAATAACGTACTTTATCATAGCCTCCGCCGTCTCCATATCGTCCTTAAGGTCAGCAAAAGCCATCTCCGGCTCAATCATCCAAAACTCAGCGGCATGACGCTGAGTGTTGGAGTTTTCTGCCCTGAAGGTAGGACCAAAGGTATATACATCTCCAAAGGCCATGGCAAAATTCTCCGCGTTGAGCTGACCTGAAACTGTAAGACTTGCCGGCTTACCGAAGAAATCCTTGGTGTTATCCACAGTTCCGTCCGCGTTTCTCGGAGGATTATCTATGTCAAGGGTCGTTACCCTGAACATCTCTCCCGCTCCCTCACAGTCTGAGGTCGTTATAATCGGGGTATGGACGTAGACAAAGCCCCTGTCCTGGAAAAACTGGTGAATAGCGTACGCCGCCACGCTGCGTACACGGAAAACTGCGGAGAAAAGATTTGTTCTTGGACGAAGGTGGGCCACAGTTCTCAAATACTCTGTTGTATGGCGCTTTTTCTGAAGAGGATAGTCCGGAGTGCTTGTCCCCTCAACCTCAATAGACTCCGCCTTCATCTCCAGAGGCTGCTTTGCCTCCGGTGTAAGCTCAATTGTACCCTTTACTATAAGGGCTGCGCCTACATTCTGGGACGCAATCTCCTGATAATTATTCAGCGTCTCCCTTGCCATAACTACCTGAATGCTCTTAAAGCAGCTTCCGTCGTTAAGCTCAATAAAACCGAAATTTTTCATATCACGGATAGTGCGCGCCCAGCCGCATACGGTAACGCTTACGCCGCTGTACTTATCAGGCTCGGCAAAAATCTTCTTAATTTTGACCTTTTCCATTTTAAATCATTCCTTATCTGTAAAGTTAGTTAACCTTTTCTGACAATTATATTCTGCACAGAGGTAAGGTAGGATTCAGAGTAAAGAACCGCCCCATCTCCCTTCGTGATTCTGCCAATAGAGAAGTTGACCTTACCGCTCTCAACCATATACAGTATTCTATCAAGACTTACCACCTGAAATGATACATTGACACCCAGCTGCTGGCATATGAGCCTGGCTAAATCAGCCTCGTAACCCACTATAACCTTATCCTCAGAATAAAAGGAGTACGGTGCGTACTCCTCAGGTATGGCTACTGTAAGAGTCTGGGTAAAATCATCTCCCTCGGTATAGGAGAATTCATATGTGTATTCTCCCCCAAACCACGCCTTTTCCAGTTCTTCAAGGGTGCCGTTGCTTTTCAGTTCTTCAATGGCACTATTAACATTATCCAAAAGTGTATTATTCTCCTGGGACACGGCAATACAATAATTATCGTCACCCAGAGGCGTATCTAGCTTTCTCAGCTTTGATGAACTTTTCAAAATCTGTTCGGTAGTCTTCTCATCTGCTACCACCGCGTCTACTTCGCCGCTAAGAAGCTCTGAAGCAAGGGTATCACTGTCACGACAGGTACGAATATACACATTCTGTCCGGAATATTCAACATAGGCTTCTGATTCAGAGCCAGACAGAACTCCCACAGTTTTTCCCTCAAGATCCTCCGGTCCGTAGACCTTATTCGGCACCTGAGAGGATGTGCAACCGGTTATAACAAAAAATATAAGAAAAGCCGAAATCAATACTGGCAAAATTTTAATCTTCATTATATGTAAACCTATTGTATGGGAAAATTTATTTGATACATTATTTTATTATATTTTCCCATATAAATCAATAGGCATTTCTCGTTTTTTTGCAAACGTACAAGTTACTTCTCAGCGCTTATCGCACGCTTGATTTTTTCCGTAAGGCTTGCCGCACTGTCGCTTGTTTTGCCTTCTGCTCTGATAAGGATTCTTCCCCCGTCCGGTGAGGGGTAAACATTTGCCCGCACCTCATCTCCGTTTACCGTAAGACCTTCACCTATCTCACAGGCAAATTCAGCACTGAGAGAAGCGGTAAGCTTTCTCATAGCGTCAGCACAGGATTCGGAGGGCTTTACGCTCTCTACGGATATATTGACCGGTGAAAGCTCCCTTACAAGCTCTGCAAGCGTCACATTATCCCTGTCAAGATACCGTGCCAAAAACACCTCCAGCATTACCCCGTCTGTTAAAATTCTCTGACTGTAAAGAAGCTCTCTATCCCTGACAGTTTTCCCTCCCGCCTTTAAGACTCCGTCCTCCAGCGCGAGGGTAGAATTATCCGGTAAGGCTACCCTTATATTCTTTTTCTCCTTTACCATTACCCACGCCGCTGCCGCCTGAAGCTGCTCCCAGGTAACTTCTCTTCCGTTTTCATCAATAGCCCTGCCGGAAAAGCCTCTTTTCATTACAGTGAATCTCGGACTGCCATTACCGACCTCCGTGGTGACCCCCATATCGTCAAAAATTTTTCTCAGCGTCCTGTTTTCCACTCCGCCGCCATATACTCCCACCATGGAAGAAAGCTTTTTGCCGTCTCCTGCCTCCTTCATTACCCATGCGGCGTAGCCTCTTTCCGTTCCGGTAACTGTATTTCTTCTGCCTACTTTGAGAGGAGACTCGGTCTTGCTTCTCCGGTTTGCTATGATTCGCTGTATCTCCCCGTCTGCGGGCACTCCACCATGACCGAAAAAGGATACTGTTATTACATTTTCCTCCTGCCTGATAAAAACACCCAGCTTTACGTCTATAACTCCCATTTCCCAGCTAAACATGGACTCAAAGCCTGCGTCAATCACATAGGTCTCGCATCCAACAGAGTTCGCCCCAAGCTCAAAGGCAGAAAGCAAAAGCCCTGCCAGCTCTCCCCCTGTATAGCCTATGGCAACCGTGCCAAAGCCTCCCAGCCCGGAGCCCCAACTTTTTACAATATCTGCGTCTATAACTTCACCGTATTTACCCGTTACAGTTCCCGCTTCAACGAGATGTTCTCTGATATTAACGGGGTTTTTCTCCATATCCTTCATAACTGTCTCTCCGTTTTCGATTTTTACATTCTGATAAATTCTGGCACCCATTGTAACTTTGCTGTTTTCTCCGACGATTGCTTCGTCGCCCAGCACCGAACCCCTCTCAATTACGGATTTTTTCCCGATACAGGCTTTATCACATAACACACTGTCACAAACAGAGGATTCATCCCCTATAATTCCGTCATTTACTACCGAATCCTTTATAACAGCTTCCTTTCCAATTATGCTTCCCGCTCCTACAACAGCGTTCTCTATACGGCAGCCTTTCCCCAGCTTTACATTTTCTCCTATATACACAGGAGGAACAATAGATACTGAGCTTTCAATATCGCTGTATGAATACACGCCGGGTTTAACCTGAGGTCCGTCCGGCAAAAGGTCTGTACTGCCTGAAAGTATATCTATGCAGCATTGTCTGTAAGCCTCCGGAGAACCTATGTCGCACCAATACCCCTGAACCGTATAGGAAATCAGTTTTCTTTTTTCTCTGAGCATATCTTTAAAGACATTTTTTCCAAAATCCCATTTTTGACCGCAGGGTATTTTTTCTATCTGAGAATTTGACAAAATATATATGCCGGTGTTTATTAAGTTTGTAGTTACCTTTTCCCAGTCGGGCTTTTCCACAAATCCTGTTATATTACCTTCCCCGTCAGTAATTACCACGCCATACTCTGTGGGATCAGGGTGGTGACAGGTCACTATAAGTCCATCCGGTTTTCTGTCCTCAAAGGCATATCTTATTTTTCTCAAATCAAAATCCCAGATTGCGTCTCCGGAAAGTATTATTGCGTCATCGCCCCGAAGAAAATCGAAACAGCTTCTGACACTTCCCGCCGTTCCCAGCGGAATGTCACTGTTTGAATAAGATATACGAACGCCGAATTTCTGCCCGTCTCCGAAGTACTCCTCGATTTTCTCCGCTTTATACCAAAGCGTCATGCATATATCCTCTATCCCGTTTTCTTTAAGCTTATTCACAACATATTCCAGCACAGGCTTATCAAGGATTTTTGCCATAGGCTTAGGCTTCTCTCCCGTAATCGGTCTGAGCCGGACGCCTTCGCCTCCGGCCATTATTATTGCCTTCATATGTGTCCTCCTTTTTTAGTTTATTAAGCCTATCTTTCCACTTTGAGAAAAAAATATAAGTTCAGGAAGAGATTTTGAAATCAAAAAATTTTGCTGACATATTGGCAAATCACACGATTTCTGTTATAGTAGATGTGTATTGACTTTTGTTGCATTAAGGGGAGTGGTAGCTTGAACGGCAAAAAGCTCAGAAAGCTTATGGAGCCTAATATGAGGCTCTACTTTATAATGCTCGTTCTCTTTGCGCTTGGAACCTTTTTCTTCGGCAAATATGAACTGAAGCTGGCAATCGCAGAGGCTGTTATAATTATTTTACTTTATATCTATACAAAAATTTCCGGAAGGAAAAAGGGCTATGAAATGCTCAGCTATATTGAATCGGTAACAAGTGACATAGACTCTGCCACTAAAAACACCCTTCAAAATTTCCCGCTTCCCATGGTTATTTTTGGCCTGAATGAAAATAACATAATATACTCTAACGCGGCATTTCTCGCCATATCCGGACAGAGGGAACACTCCTTTGGGTCCTCGATTTCGGATATAGTTCCCAATTTTTCCGCAAGGTGGCTTATGGAGGGAAAAAACGAATACCCTGAGCTTGTGAACCTTGGCGACAGGCGATATCGTGTTTTCGGAAGCCTTGTTAGAGGCGCCAACGCTCCCGGTGTGAAAAACTTCGTTGCAACCACTTACTGGGTCGACGAAACTACATACTCCAAGCTCAGCGACGAGTATGAAAACTCAAGAATTATCTTCTCCATAATAATGCTTGATAACTATGACGAAATCACTTCAGGTCTTTCGGATAAGGATAAGGCTTCTCTGATTGCGTCCATTGACGATGTAATAATGAACTGGGCGTCACGCTGCAACGGTTATTTTGCCCGCTCCGAAAGGGACAGATACGTATTTATTTTTGAGCAGCGTTACCTTCAGGGGATAATAGACGGTAAATTTTCTGTTCTTGACTCCGTAAGAGAGCTGATAAGTCCCAAGGGAATGCATCCTACATTGTCCATCGGAATCGGTAAGGACGGAGCAGACCCCAGCGAAAGCTATCACTATGCCTCCCTGGCCCTTGAAATGAGCCTTTCAAGAGGCGGAGATCAGGCTGTCATCAAAAACAGATACACCTTTGAGTTTTACGGCGGTAAAACCAGTCAGACCCAAAAGCGCACAAAGGTTAAATCCCGTGTTGTTGCAAACAGCCTTTCCGAGCTTATGCGAGATGCCTCAGGCATTTTTGTAATGGGTCACAAGCATGCCGACCTTGACGCTATCGGAAGCGCTGTCGGTCTATGCTGCGCCGCACGCGCTATGGGTAAGCGAGCCAAGATTGCCATTGACATTCCTACCTGCGTTGCGCCGGAACTTATCAAAAAGATGAAAACCCTCCCCGAATATGAG
>CALWYM010000011.1 GCA_944385775.1 uncultured Oscillospiraceae bacterium
TGCCTCTCTATCAGTGTAGTCCAAATCACCGAAAGAACGACTCATTATGTTTTTGAAGACATAGTTTGCTCCATCCAAAATTTCCTTTCTGGAGCGGAAATTTTTTGACAGAATAATTTTCCTGCCTTCCCCCTCCACAGCTTCAGCATAGTCCTTATAGGTATTGTATTTTTCAAGGAAAATTGTGGGATCGGCAAGTCTGAATCTGTAAATAGACTGCTTTACGTCGCCAACCATAAAAAGATTTTTGCCATTTTTTGAAACAGCATTAAAAATCATCTCCTGAATGGCGTTTACGTCCTGATACTCGTCAACCATTATTTCACAGAAACGACGGGACACAGCCCTCGCCGTCTCTGTGGGTTCACCTGTTTCCCTGCTTACAAGGAGTCTTAGTGCCAGATGTTCCTGATCGGAAAAATCTATAATATTCCTTCTTCGTTTTTCCGCTGTGTAGCGTTTGTCGAACTCCAAAACAAGCTTTAAAAGTCCTGTCACCTCAGGGGCAGTTTTCCTTATGTCAGACAGCGCTTTTTCAGAATCCTCATGGAGCAGCTCAGCCATTTTTTTAAGCTCAGCCTTAAGACCGTTTCGCACCGCTTTAATGTCATCATAGCCGGATACCCCACGCCCTTTGGAATCGGGAACAGTAAGTGAAAAAAGCGCGTTTCTTGTGCTATCCCAGCCGTTTTTCAACGCCTCTTTAAGAGTAAACAAACCTAAAAGCGCAGTTTCCATACTTTCACCGTAGGATTTTTGAAAATCCGGATAAAGCCGGGCTTCCTCCGTAGCATTTTTAAATTTGGGAAGCCAATAATCAATCCACTGGGAAACATGATTTAAAATAGTTTTGCCCCATACAGTATCGCCCACATCTGAAATATCCGTATTATTAAACTGTTCAAGCTGTTTTTCTACCCATTTATCAGGATAAGGGTGACTTAAAAGCTTAGTATGGGTATCCAGCACAATCGTGACAAGAGCGGAATCGTCACGACCTGCGCCCATGGTATCTGCCAGAGCATAAAAACTGTCGTCTCCCTTGTCATAAAGCTCCTCAAGAAGGTCTGACAGTACGTCATTTTTTATATTACCGCTCTCCGCTTCGTCTGCAACCCTGAAATCCGGTGAAATATCAAGAAGATGAGCGTTCTCTCTGATTATACCGGCGCAAAAGCTGTGGATCGTCTCAATCTCCGCCTTAACGCACAAATTGGCTTGACGACGGAGTCTTTTATTTTCCGGCTCAAGAGCAATTCTCTCAAATATGGCGTCAAGTATTCTGTTTCTTAACTCTGCCGCTGCAGCGTTGGTATATGTAATTATAAGAAACTCGTCTACGTCGTGCTTTTCATCCGTGTCCAAAACCTTACGCAGAAGCCGATCCACCAAAACCTTTGTTTTTCCGCTTCCTGCCGCGGCTGAAACCAAAAGGGCACCGCCTGTATTTTCAACAGCCTGCTGCTGCTCTGGAGTGAGTTTAATCTCTCCCATTCCGTTCCTCCTCCATATTCATCCAAACTTTCGGCGTACTCAGCTTTGAAATATACCTCGTCTTATCCTCGCCATATCCATCATTAAAATGACAGGCATCAAAATACTCGCAATACAGGCAGGCATTTTCCGAAGACGCAACAAAATATGGGTCTGCCGAAACATATCCTGAGCGGAGCTCCTTTGCCATTTCCTTTACCGTCATGTCAATATGGTCTGACAATATTCCGAGCTGCTCCATGGTGGCAAGACTGTCTCCTCCTATTGAGCCGTCCTTATTAAACTTGACTGGCAAAAAACCCTCTGTATCACCCATCATTGCTTCTATAACTGCCGTGTCCTTAGTTAAAAGACCGCTTCTTTTAAGCTTTGATACCTGTTCCTTCTTAAGCTCCTGCTGGTCCAGGTCGTACTTGGCGTTTATAATGGGAACCCTTGCCGGGGCGTAGAGCACACCAGCCGGCTCCACAGGCATATTATACCGCTCCTCCCCCTCCCTCATCAGGGCAAAAAGATAAATAAGCATTTGCATTCCCATTCCGTTATAAACGTCTGCAAGAGAAAAGGATTTCCTGCCTGTTTTATAGTCTACTACCCTGAGATAAAGCCTTCCGTCGTGAACCCAGCCGTCTACCCTGTCCACTACACCGACTATACTTGTAGCTTCCGTACCAGACTCTATTTCTATGGGTGGAAGGTCGCCGCCTGGGGCAAATTTAAGCTCAAAGTCCAACGCCTTAAACTTTGTACCCCTTAACTCCTCAGCCATGGATATCAGTATTTTTTTCCCATCTTCTGAAAGCCTTTTAAAAAGGTACTTAAACCTTCCGGTCTTATTCTCCAGCCCACCCAGCTTTGTTTCCGCATATTCGTCAGCATATCGTTTTGCCATCCCAGCAAGCTCTTCATCACTTAGCTGTGAAAAGCCTCCCCGCCGTTCCGCCTCTCTGGTGGAGCGTTCAAGAATGAAATGTATAAATGTTCCGCTTTCCAGCGCGTCAAGACTGGCCTTTTTCCTTGGACGTAGCCCAAGACCGTATTGAAGAAAATAGGCATACTTGCAGGAGTTAAATTTCTCAATTCTTGACGGTGAAAGGTTCAGCTTTTTACCGTAAAGCCGCTCAGTTGTAATCCTTGTAAGCCTGCCTCTCGGCATTTCTGCAGCCAGCTTGAGAGACTTCATCCTATCTTCCCACTGGGGACTTTCCCGAAAAAAGCTCTTTGCCGCCCTGACTTCAGCACTCTCTCCGTCTCCGGCTGCCAGTTCAAAGCATGGACGAACTGCATTTAAGTATATATCATTTCCAATTATTTTCTCTTTTTTTTCAAAAAGAAGCTCAATTCTTGACACAATATAGCTCTTTCGTCCTGACGATGGATACACTACGGTCAGGCTTTCGCACGGGAGTGTCAGGGACTGATAAATAAGCCCCAGCTCCCTCGCTATTGTATCGTCTTCCGGGTTTGGCAGCTCAATTCCAACGCTGCGCAAAAACACCTTTTCCTCCTCCGATAAAAGGCTCCTTGACTTTGTGTAAGACGGCATAGCAGTATCTGTGGCGCCCAAAACGATCAGGTGCTTTATACCGCGCTTTCTCATTCTGCCCATATCGCCCACCCCTACGCCGTCAACGCTTGATGGTATTGTGGCAATTTCATACTGGCTCAGCGTCAGCTTTAACAGCCTGTAAAATTCATCATTTGAAATATTGCTCTCTCCTAGTATCTCTGCCACCTGAGTCAGACCGTTCATAAGAATATCCCAAAGCTGAACATATTCCTGATAAAGTCTCAGCTCACCGCGGCGGTTAAGCTCCGCGGCTCTTTCCTCCAGTGTCTGATAAACGTCGGTATCCTCTATAAAATCGTAAACAGCCTGGACTTTTTCAAAGGCTGTACCGGCTTTTCTCAGAGACAGCGTAAACTTTTCCAGCGGAAATGCTATTTTTTCACGGGCACAGTTAACAGTATTCAGAGTTTCCCTATCCTTTTCGCTCATACTGTCAGAATATCCACCAGGGTGCATAAGCCAGGGATTTTTTCCCGTCCATCTGGCGGCTCCACGGATATTCCATTTCAGAACGTAGTTTTCCAAAAGGTCACATTCCTCATAGGAAACGCCTGCAAGACCCGTTTTTATGTATTTGAAAACATCGTTATACGCCCAGTTATTTATAATAATTTCCAATGCGGAAATTATATGGGAAATTACCGGCTTCTCCATTATATCGACCTTATCCGTTTCGTTCACAGGTACATCATATCTGCTGAAAATACCTGAGATAAGGGAAGCATATTTTGAAAAGTCCGGTGCCACAACCCCTATATCACGGTACCTTGCGCCGCTTTTCACAAGCTCTCTGGCTTTGTATGCGGCAAAGACACATTCCTCATAAATATCTTCGCCTCTCCAAAGCTCTATTTGTGGAGATTCACCGTGGAAAGGTATTGCACCGTAGTTAAAAAGGTTTTTTTCAAGGCAGACCATAGGATTTGTACTATCTCTGTTTCCGTCCAGAAGTAAAATCTCGGTATGAACATTTCTGCTTGCGGCGACTGAGGCAAGACTCCTGGCAGTAGAGGCAGGCAGAGAAAAAATCTGCTCATCGGTTTCCAGCCCGTCGCAGCCAAGACAAACAGTAATATGGCATTCCTTCTTCATCAGTTCCTCAATAATTCGCCGTTCCTGTAACGTAAAATCCGTAAATCCGTCAATATAAATATTCCCTCCACAGCCCACAGAGCTTTCACCTATACTGTCGGCAAGGCGCTGAAGCCTGTCTCTGCCGTCTAAACCGCAGGTTTCCTTAATCGTCTCGTAGGAATCAAAAATCAGTGCCAAATCCGAAAGCTTCGATGACAGATTACCCTGGCTTTTTTCCGAAGCTTCCTCCAGTTCTCTTGACTGGGCGCAGGCAGAGCGGAGTTCATCATAGGTATTTATCATACCTGTAAGAAATTCCGATTTTCTGTTGCCAAGTCTGTATATTTTCAGATAGTCTCTGACCCTTTCTATTGCTAGACTCATGGCGAGGACTCTACCGCCCTTATCCAGCATATTTTCCGCCAGTCCACCGGTTTCGGCAAAAACCCTGCTGGCAAGCCTTGAAAAGCTCAGCACCTCCGCATAGAGGCTGGCATTTTCGGGGCACACCGCCGCCATTTCGCGCTCAGCATCGTGGCTGTACTGCTCAGGAACAATAAGTATTGTCTTTCCTTCGCCCTTTTCAACGTGCTCTTTTATTCTGTCAAAAACGTAGCCTGTCTTTCCTGCTCCTGCTCTTCCCAAAACCAAGGTCAACATATCCCAATCCCCTTAAAAATCTACTGATTTATATTTTACCACACTAACCTTATTTTTTCTATAATATCATTTTTGTTTACATTTTTTGCAATTTTACAGCATTTCACGAAGCTTTGTTATCAGCTCAAGAATTCTGAATTTTATACGAGTTCCTCCCTCTGGCTCCGCTATTAGGGCAACCTCGCTGTCAGTAAGCCCAAGTTCCCTTGCAGTCTCCTCGTCAAACTCTGTCTGAGTGCACATTGCGGGAAACACAACGCACCACCAGTTGTGACCCTTCCCCTCGCCTATAATTACCCTAAGCGCATGGTACTCTCCTGATGGCAGAGAGAAGCTATCATACTCTGTTGTGGGGAAATATTCTTTCTCAAGACTTACGTTCACATTATAATCATATCCTTCCTCACTGATTACGTTCTCTGCCACGTAGGACAAATTCTCAAATTCTTCTGTTATAATCTTCTCGGCTTCTTCTCTGTTTTCTGCGTCCTTCAATCGAAGATTCAGATATTCAAGTACGCCGTCCCGGACCTTAAGCTTTAAGCTCTGGTCAAAGTCACTATCCGAGTTTGCAACAACGTGAAGCCTTACAAGCTTGTCCGAAAGCTCAACAGCCTGGCTGTTCAGCTCCAATGTGTAAAGAGCCCCCATTGCCACAAGTATCAAAGCTGCCTTAGCTAAAAAATTTGATTTCATATATCGGTCTCCTAAAAAACAAATAAGGCGACAATGTGCCTTTCAGTACACATTATCGCCTTTAAAACCGATTATTAAACTATATTTCGGAAGCTTTTTCCACAGGCGTGGCAACAAAGCATTCTTTAAATTCCCTGCCTAACACCTCTCCTGCCGCTTTCGCGCCCTCATGTGTCTCAAAAATTCCAAATACAGCAGAACCTGTACCGGTCATACAGGCACATTCCGCGCCCTCGTTTAAAAGCATATCCTTAGCGGAACGTACTGTTGCCGCCTCCTTGCCTGTAAGTGCTTCCTCAAAAACATTAAAACATCTTCTTGCCGTTTCGCATAAGCTTCCGCTTTCAATAGCGGCAACGAGCCCTTCAGTATCAGGATGTATCATAACCTTTACACTGTCGATTTTATTAAAAAGCGCCGGTGTAGACACGGAAAAAAAAGGCTTTACGGCAACGATTCCGCAGTCAAAGAGATTTCTTATATTTTCTATTTCCGTACCCCTGCCCCTGGCAATAGCTGTACCACCGTAAATACAAAAAGGTATGTCAGAGCCAATTTTAGCTCCCAGCCGCAGCAGATCCTGAGCAGTCAGCGTCACACCGGTAGCCCTTTTCATGGCACGGAGCACAGCCGCCGCGTCAGAGCTTCCACCACCCATGCCAGCACAGACGGGAATATGCTTCATAATTTTAATGCCTACGTCAATATTATTTATACCCAGCTCAGTCATAAAAATCTGCGCTGCCTTGTATCCCAGGTTCTTCTCATTATTGGGCAGAAAATGCTTATTTGTGGAAACTGAAATTTTCCCGGTACCGCCTGTAACCGTAACAGTAACATCATCGTGCAGAGAAATGGTCTGCATTACCATGAGCATCTCATGGTACCCGTCTTCTCTTTTTCCCAAAACGTCCAGGGACAAATTAAGCTTTCCGTAGGCTTTTTCCTTAATTATGGTATCTATCATATCCATACCCATCTTCCAATCAGCTTAAAGCCTTGAAATGAAACTCTCCATTCGCTTCATGGCCTCCTCTATATTCTCTACTGATGCGGCATAGCATATTCTCACAAATCCCTCTCCGCCGTCTCCAAAGGCTGTACCCGGAATAACAGCGACCTTTTCCTCAGTAAGGAATCTGGTGCAAAACTCCTCCGAATCAAGTCCTGTACTTGCTATACTGGGGAACATATAAAACGCACCCTTTGGCTCAAAGCAGGTCAGTCCCATATCTCTCAGCCTTTTAAGCATTAGCTTTCTGCGCTGGTCATAGCTTTTTTTCATGTTCTCTATATCGACATCACCGTTTTTCATCGCCTCAATAGCGGCATACTGACTTGTGGTTGGCGCGCTCATAATAGCATACTGATGTATTTTCAGCATCTGAGTAAGTATTGGCTTTGGTCCGCACACATAGCCCATACGCCAGCCCGTCATGGCATACGCCTTTGAAAAGCCGTTTACAACAAGGGTTCGGTCATATAGCTCAGGTATATTGGCAGGAGAAACGTGGTGGATTCCGTAACTAAGCTCGCTATATATCTCATCTGAAATTATCATAATATCGGTGCCACGCAGCACCTCGCTTATAGCCAAAAGATCCTCCCGCTCCATAACAGCTCCGGTGGGATTATTGGGAAAAGGTAAAACCAGCGCCTTTGTTTTCGGCGTAATGGCAGAACGGAGCTCCTCGGCTGTAAGGCGGAATTCATTTTCAGCTTTTGTCTCAACATAAACCGGTACTCCGCAAGTCATGGTAGTGATAGGTCCGTAGCACACAAATGACGGAACGGGTATAATAACCTCATCGCCAGGATTAACAATGCTCCTTATGCAAAGGTCTATTGCCTCGCTTCCGCCCACGGTAACGAAAATCTCACCGGCAGGATCATATTTAAGGCTGAATCTGCGGTAAAGATATTTTGAAATTTCCTCCCTGAGCTTTGTCATGCCCGCGTTTGAGGTATATTTTGTATAACCCTGCTCAAGGGAATATATTCCTGCCTCACGAATATGCCAGGGAGTGACAAAATCCGGTTCACCTATCCCCAGAGAAATGGCGCTGCCGTCATTCATAGTCTCAAGAAGGTCAAAATACTTCCTGATTCCGGAGGGCTTAAGGCTTTTTACATTATCGCTTAATAAAGAATCGTAATTAATCATACAAAGAGGATCCTTTCCTCCTGCTCAGGCTCTACCAGGAACTGTCTGTGCTTATCCTTATACCGCTTCATAATAAAGTGCGTTGCGGTAGAAACCACTCCGTCAATAGGCGCAAGCTTTGACGAAACAAAATGGGAAACATCTTTTAGAGAATTCCCCGTAACTATAACAGCAAAATCAAAAGCGCCGGACATGAGATAAAGACTTTCCACCTCGTCGTACTGGTAAATACGCTTTGCAATTCTGTCAAAACCGTCGTCACGCTGAGGCGTTATTTTAACCTCGATAAAAGCCGTAACGGTTTCCACGTCAGTTCTATCCCAATCAACAAGTGTTGTGTACCCCGTAATAATGTGGTCTTCCTCACATTTTTTTATAATATCCCTTACTTCCTCCTCAGACATGCCTGTCATGGCGGCAAGCTCACTTGGAGTGTATCTGCAGTCCTCCTCAAGGAGTTTTAAAATCTCGTTCATCGACAATCCTCCTGACTGAAATTTTGTAATGTATAATACACTATACTACACTCTTCCGTTTTTTTAAATAGAAAAAAATTTTTTTGGTCAATATACCAATTTATTACCCACATTCAAGGAATAATTACAAAAAATGAGGGTTATATTAATAACGCAACTTTAAGGAGGTAGCTAAAACATGATTATGGACAAGATTGCCCTTGTGCTGACTATTGTTGGCGGCATAAACTGGGGACTCATCGGTATATTCAAGTTTGACCTGGTTGCATATCTCTTTGGCGGACAGACTGCATCAATAAGCCGTGTAGTATATACGCTGGTAGCGCTCAGCGCACTTTGGTGCATTTCCCTGCTTTTCAGGGACAACGTAACCACAGAGGACCGCACCTAAAAAAAGGCGTGAGGAAATATGCCTCACGCCTTTTTTATGATTTAATTGCATGTAGAATAAACTTCATCTCCTTTTCCGAAAAAGTATTCAAAATCAGTGTTATCGTACCGTATGCCATAAACATCAGTATCGTACCAAAAACAACTGAACTCTCCGGGGACAGCGCTGTCCTTGATATAATAACTTCGCTTATATTTACTGCACCTGCTGCAGCAATAAGTGACTTAACTATACAATGAACAGGATTTTCTACCTCTGTCACTTTTGTAAGTCTCCACATACTCATGGAAAAATTAAATATTTCTGACGCCCATAGGACAAATATGTAACCGTATAATGCATATTTCGGCAAAAGAAAATAAATCATGGCGGTGCCCAGTATGGAAT
>CALWYM010000012.1 GCA_944385775.1 uncultured Oscillospiraceae bacterium
TTTCTAGGCTCATGCCTCCTTCGTATAAGCTATTATAAAATCGTAGAGTGGGGAGGGAAAGAAAAAATCAGCCCCGCTCAGCCGGTGGGAAAAGTCATTTATGGCAAAAAATCTTCCCATTTTTCCACAATACCTGTTAAAATGAATATTGCATATCGGGCTTAAATACTGTATACTTTCAAAGTGAATTACTATTGTTTTCTGCTTACAGAGGGAAAAATCAAACATATATTATGTTGGGGGAAAAGAAATGGCGAAGTATATATTTGTAACAGGCGGTGTGGTTTCCGGACTGGGAAAGGGAATAACAGCAGCTTCCCTGGGAAGACTTTTGAAAGCGCGCGGTCTTAAGGTCGCAGCACAGAAGCTGGATCCCTATATAAATGTTGACCCGGGCACCATGAGCCCCTATCAGCACGGCGAGGTTTATGTTACTGAGGACGGTGCAGAGACCGACCTTGACCTTGGTCACTATGAGAGATTTATTGATGAGGACCTTAACCGTTTTTCCAACTTGACCACCGGTAAGGTGTACGCCAACGTTATTGGAAAAGAGCGTCGCGGCGAGTATCTTGGAAATACCGTTCAGGTTATTCCCCACATAACAAATGAGATAAAGGAATTTATTTACAGCGTCGGTAAAAAGACAAACGCCGATGTAGTTATAACGGAAATTGGCGGCACCGTAGGCGACATTGAAAGCCAGCCGTTCCTTGAGGCTATCCGTCAGGTAGGTCTTGAGGTGGGAAGCGAAAATTCCCTTTATATTCATGTGACACTGGTGCCATATCTCAAGGCTTCGGGGGAGCATAAGAGCAAGCCCACCCAGCATTCCGTAAAGGAGCTTAAGGGTATGGGCATTACACCGAATATTATTGTGCTCCGCTGTGACGAGCCCATCGAGGATGAGGGGATATTCCATAAGATTGCAAACTTCTGCGACGTTAAGCCGGACTGTGTAATTGAGAATGTGACAATCCCGACTCTTTATGAGGCGCCCCTTATGCTTGAAAAGGCAAACTTTTCTGACGTTGTGTGCAGGGAGCTTCATATTGACGCTCCCGAGCCGGATCTGACCGAGTGGCGCCAGCTGGTGGATAGAATAAAAAGCCTTACAAGGGAAGTTACCGTAGGCGTTGTGGGAAAATATGTACAGCTTCACGACGCGTATATGTCCATTAACGAGGCGCTTAAGCATGCCGGTTATGCTCTCGGTGCTAAGATTAATATTGACTGGATTGATTCCGAGACACTTACCGAGGAAAACTATGAGAAGAAGCTCAGCCATGTCTCCGGCATACTTGTGCCAGGCGGTTTCGGTGAGCGTGGAATTGAGGGAATGATACTGGCCGCAAAGTACGCCCGTGAAACAGGTAAGCCTTATTTGGGCATATGCCTGGGAATGCAGATTGCCGTAATTGAGTATGCCAGGGACGTTATCGGCTGGAAGGACGCCAATTCCAGGGAGTTTGACGAGGAGTCGGAGCATAAGGTCATTGACTTTATGCCCGGTCAGACAAATGAGATTGATAAGGGCGGCACACTTCGCCTGGGAAGCTGGCCCTGCTATATTAAAAGCGGCACAGTTATGGAAAAGTGCTACGGAACTCAGATTATCGCTGAGCGTCATAGGCACAGATACGAGTTTAACAATGATTATCTTGCGGATTTTGAGGGAGCCGGACTTGTAATCAGCGGCACAAGCCCTGACGGTCTTCTGGTGGAGACTGTGGAGCTTGGCAATCACCCGTTCTTTGTAGGTGTTCAGTACCACCCTGAGTTTAAGTCAAGACCCAATAAGGCCCATCCCCTTTTCAAGGGCTTTGTGGAGACTGCCCTCAACGGCTGAATTTTGAAAGGAGCAAATTAAATGTGCGGAATTGTTGGCTTTACCGGCAGTCAGCCGGCGTCCCCCATACTTTTAGAGGGACTTAAAAAGCTTGAGTACCGTGGATATGACTCGGCAGGCATTGCTGTGCTTGACGGGGACAAGATAAATATGGCAAAGACCAGGGGCGTGATTAAAAATCTCTGTGAAAAAACCCATGACGGCGCTTTGCTTCCCGGAAACGCGGGTATAGGTCATACGCGCTGGGCGACCCACGGCGCACCTAACGATGTAAACGCACATCCTCATATGTCAAATGACGGCAAGTTTGCCATTGTACATAACGGCATTATTGAAAACTATGCCGAACTGAAAGAGGAGCTTGTTGCCAAAGGATACAAGTTTAAAAGCGAGACGGACACCGAGGTCATTGCCCACCTTCTGGATATGTATTACACCGGAGATTTGAAATTTGCCGTAATGAAAACAGTGTCAAGGCTTGTAGGTTCCTTTGCCCTTGGTGTTCTTTGCGCCTGCGAGCACGGCAAGCTTTTTGTGGTCAGGGAAAAAAGCCCCCTTATTCTTGGTATCGGCGTGGGGGAGAATTTCTTTGCATCAGACGTCACGGCGCTTATCGCCCACACTAAAAATGTAATTTACCTTGAGGACGGCGAGCTTGCGGAGATAACTCCTGATTCCGTAACTGTTTTTGACGGCGCCGGAAGGGAGATCAACAAGGAGATAAGCCGTGTTGTGTGGGATATAGAGGCAGCCGAAAAGGGCGGCTACGACCACTTTATGCTTAAGGAGATTATGGAGCAGCCCAGAGCCATAAAGGCTACCGTGGAGCCCAGAATCAAAAACGGTAGAATAACCTTTGAGGACGGCGGCGTTACCCCTGAGTTTTTCAGCGGGATTGATAAGATTATAATTACAGCCTGTGGTTCAGCCTACTATGCCGGCTGTGTGGGGAGATATGTTATTGAGGAGCTTTGCCGCATACCAGTTTCAGTGGAGCTTGCCAGCGAGCTGCGGTACAGAAATCCTCTTGTAAACGGCAATACGCTGCTTATAGTGCTGTCACAGTCAGGTGAAACGGCGGATACCAAGGAGGCTCTTAGAGAGTGTAAACGTCTTGGGGCGCGTAGCATTGCCGTAGTAAATGTTGTCGGGTCATCTATTGCAAAGCTTGCCGACCACACAATCTACACCTGGGCAGGACCGGAGATTGCAGTTGCCACCACAAAGGGCTATACGACGCAGGTTGCGGTGCTTGATATGCTTGCTGTGTATCTTGCCGATATTATGGGACTTATTACTCCCGAAAGATACAGCCAGCTTTTGACCGGTATTACCCAGCTTCCAAGTCTTGCGCAAAGGTCAATCGATCTTAATACCCACCTTGAGTATATCGCGAAGCGTTACAGCTCCTGCAATCCTCTATTCTTTATGGGAAGGAATATTGACTATGCGGTAGCGCTGGAAGGTGCGCTGAAACTCAAGGAAATATCCTACATATATTCAGAAACTTATGCTGCCGGAGAGCTTAAGCACGGCACCATAGCCCTTATTGAGGACGGTACCCTTGTTATTACCCTTTGCTGCTATGAGCCTCTATATGAAAAAACCCTCTCCAATGTGGAGGAGGTAAAGGCGAGAGGAGCCAGGGTACTGGCAGTAGTCCACGAGGGCAACTCTAAAATATTCCCGCTGGCTGATGACGCGATATACGTGCCGAAAACCGACGCGCTGCTTGCTGCTGCCTGCGAGGTTGTACCGCTTCAGCTTTTTGCCTACTATGTGGCAAAAGACAGAGGCTGCGACATAGATAAGCCAAAAAATCTTGCAAAATCAGTAACGGTAGAGTGACAAAATACAAAAAGCCCGGGATTTTCCCGGGCTTATGAAAAAACAGATACCTGAAAAGAGGTATCTGTTTTTTTATGTTTTCAGTCGCCTTCAAACATATCCTTTTTGTATTCGGCGTCAATATGAGTCAGATAGTTTCCGTCAAAGCAGGCTGTGCAGTAAGTGTGCTCGCCGGGACAGCCTGGTAGCTCGTCCAAATGCTCTTTTTTAAGGTAACCGAGGCTGTCGGCCCCAATCATCTGGCATATCTCGTCCACCGTGTGGTGACAGGCAACCAGCATTTTCCGGGAGTCAATATCCACTCCGTAGTAGCATGGATTTAAAAATGGTGGCGCTGTTATACGGACGTGAATCTCCTTTGCGCCGGCTTCCCGTACTATGGCAACCGTTCTCGCTATGGTGGTGCTTCGCACTATTGAGTCGTCCACCAGAACGACACGTTTTCCCTCGATTGTCTCACGGACAGCGTTGAGCTTGATCCTGACCCTGTCCTCACGAGACTTTTGTCCCGGAGAGATAAAGGTACGACCGATATATTTATTCTTAATAAGACCAATACCGTAGGGAATACCGGAAGCCCTCGAATATCCGATAGCACCGTCGGTGCCGGAATCGGGCACACCGATAACTATATCCGCGTCAACTGGGTAATCCTCAGCCAAAAATTTTCCGGCGTTAAGTCTGGCGTGGTGAATTGAGCAGCCGTCTATTACGGAATCCGGTCTGGCAAAGTAAATGTACTCGAAAATACACATGGCTTCCCGGGCTTTTCCGCAGTTATCCCTGATACTCCTTACGCCGGACTTGTCAAACACCAGTACTTCGCCTGGGAGCAGTTCCCGCACAAGCTCAGCGGATACTGCGTTAAGAGCGCAGCTTTCAGAGGCTATGATATAGTCGCCGTTTTTGTTTATACCGTAGCAGAGGGGACGGAAGCCGTGCTTGTCCCTTACGGCTATAAGCTTATCGTCGAACATGATTATAAGGGAGTAGGCGCCTTCAAGATATTCCATTGCCTTTACCACGGCTTCCTCGGCAGAGCTTGAGCGAAGGCGCTCGTGGGTCAGCACATACGCGATTATCTCCGTGTCGCTGGTGGTGTGGAAAATAGAGCCGTTTAGTTCAAGACCACTTCTGAGAACATTGGCGTTAGTAAGGTTTCCGTTATGCACAATGGCCATATTGCCTGTGCTGTGGCTTACAACAATGGGCTGGGCATTTTCTCTGCCGGAATTTCCCGTTGTGCCGTACCGAACATGACCTACCGCCATTTTGCCGGGACCAATACTCTCAAGGACATTTGGAGTGAAAACCTCGCTGACAAGCCCCAAATCCTTGTGAGTATTGAAACGACCGTTTCTGCACACGCTTATTCCGCAGGATTCCTGACCTCGGTGCTGAAGCGCATAGAGACCGTAGTAGACAGTCATGGCAATGTCATACTCACCGGTAGCGAATACCCCGAATACGCCACATTCTTCGTGTAATTCTCCTGTCATTGTTTCTCCTCGTTAATGGCTAGAATTGATTATAATTATCAAAATCAGAGCGAACTGCCCTATTGAGAGCAGTTCGTACTGATTGAGAAGCAGATTACATCTCGAAATATTCCTCTCTGCCGGCGCCAACGGAGACATACTTAATTGGGCAGCCAACAGCCTTTTCAATATACTTTACATAATCCTGTGCCTGTTTTGGCAGCTCGCTGAAGCTGCGGCAGCCGGAAATATCGGTTTTCCAGCCGGGCAGGTACTCATATACCGGCTTTGCCTCGGTAAGCTCAACTCCGCTGGGGAACTGGTCTACCATGGTGCCGTTTACATCGTACTTGACGCATACAGGAATCTTATCAAGATAAGAGAGAATGTCAAGCTTAGTAAGGGCAAGCTCCGTTGCGCCCTGAATAAGACAGCCGTATCTGGTTGCCACAATGTCAAAGCCGCCTACACGGCGTGGTCTTCCGGTGGCAGCGCCATACTCGCCGCCTGCTGCGCGAAGCGCCTCAGCCTCGTCGCCGAACATTTCACAGGTAAAGGGTCCCTCGCCGACACAGCTTGAATAGGCCTTCGTGATTCCTACGACGTTTGTAAGCTTCTGAGCAGGGATTCCGGCGCCGATGGGAGCGTAAGCGGAAATGGTTGAAGATGATGAAGTGTAGGGATAGATACCAAAGTCAATATCCCTGAGGGCGCCCAGCTGAGCCTCAAACATAATGCTCTTGCCGTTATTGATAGCGTCTGTGAGATATGTGGTAGTATTCTTTATATAGGGGATAAAGTGCATGGCGTACTTTTCAAGCCATGCCCACATCTCGTCAAAGCTTACGGGCTCATGCTTGTAGCCGCCTACAACGGTAAGGTTCTTCCACTCGATAAGGTCGGCAAGACGGGGCTTAAGCTCCTCCGGGTGAAGAAGATCGCCCATACGGATAGTCTTTTTCATATATTTATCGGAATAGACGGGAGCGATACCTCTCTGGGTGGAGCCGAACTTCTTATCGGCAAGGCGCTGCTCCTCAAGAATGTCCAGCATTTTGTGGTAGGGCATACAAATTGTAGCCCTGTCGCTAATTACAAGGTGCTCGGGGTTAATTTCAACACCTTTTTCCCTTATGGAGTCTATCTCATGGGTAAGGTGCTCAACGTCGATTACCATGCCGGGACCCATGACGTTTACGGTTTTCTCACGGAAAATTCCGGAGGGAAGAAGGTTAAGAACAAACTTTCCTCTATTGTTTACAACGGTGTGACCGGCATTGTTTCCGCCCTGATAGCGCATGACAACGTCGTATCTCTCGCTGAGCAGGTCCACCATGCGGCCCTTGCCCTCGTCGCCCCAGTTAATACCAACAACAGCAGTTAACATAGTTTTCTCTCCTTAAACACGAATCTGTTCTTCTCCGCCGAGAAGATTTGCATTAGCCTCAACAATGGGCTTAGCATAGTTATTTACGAATTCCTCGGTCTGCAATGGAGCGCAGCCGACGAACTTGTGCACGTTCAAAACTTCCTTGAGGGACTGCTCTGTAAGACCAAAGCGTGGGTCTGCAAGAAGGCTTTCAAGAAGGTCGTTATCCCCACCCTCAAGTTTGACTTTTGCGGCAGCCTTCTGGCTGTACTGACGGATAGCCTCGTGAAGCTCCTGCCTGTCGCCGCCTCTGCTGACGGCGTCCATAAGAATATTCTCGGTAGCCATAAAGGGCATTTCCTCATTAAGGTGCTTTTCCATGACCTTGGGATATATTCT
>CALWYM010000013.1 GCA_944385775.1 uncultured Oscillospiraceae bacterium
ACCTCTCTCCCGAGGAAGAGGCCGCGCTCAAAAGCGCCGTCAAGCGGGGGGAGAGCGCCAAGCAGCGCCTGGCGGAGGCCAACTTGCGGCTGGTCGTATCCATTGCCAAACGATATGTGGGCCGTGGGATGCTGTTTTTGGACCTTATCCAGGAGGGGAATTTGGGCCTTATAAAGGCTGTGGAGAAGTTTAATTACCAGAAGGGTTATAAATTCTCAACCTATGCCACATGGTGGATTCGTCAGGCAATTACAAGAGCTATCGCGGACCAGGCCAGGACTATCCGCATACCTGTTCATATGGTTGAGACAATAAATAAAGTTATACGTGTTTCCCGTCAGCTCCTTCAGGAGCTTGGACACGATCCGACGCCTGAGGAGATTGCAGAGGAAATGAATATGCCCGTTGAAAAGATTCGGGATATTCTGAAGATAGCCCAGGAACCTGTTTCTCTTGAAACTCCTATTGGTGAGGAGGAAGATTCCCACCTTGGCGACTTTATTCCTGATGAAGACGCCTCCGAGCCGGCTGAGGCCGCGTCTTTTACGCTGCTTAAGGAACAGCTTATGGAAGTGCTTGATACTCTCACTCCAAGAGAGAAAAAAGTGCTTGAGCTCCGCTTTGGTATTCTTGATGGTAGAAGCCGTACTCTTGAGGAAGTTGGTAAGGAGTTTAATGTCACAAGAGAACGTATCCGTCAGATTGAAGCCAAGGCCTTGAGAAAGCTTCGTCACCCAAGCCGTTCTAAAAAGCTCAAGGACTTTTTAAACTAATTGAAGCATATGGAAATAAAAAAGCAGTGGTTTCTTTTGGGAAACCGCTGCTTTTTTATTATGCGCCGTTTTTTTCACTTACCTGAAGACAAACCGTTTTCGTTCTTCTTTTTTTCTTCAAGCGCTTTTATCCCCATACGAATCAGTTCCAGCGTTGCGGCAGAACGACTGGGGTAACGATTTTCAAAGCGGAAATCGTCAATCTGCTTTAAAAGTTCTTCATCTACAATTATAGTGTACCTTGGCTTTTCGGTGGGCATATACTTCATCTCCTTGGTTCATATTATGCATAAGTTCATAGGTTCTGTCAAGAAAAAGTAGTTGACAGGTTCAGAACTTATGAACTATAATATTCTTGCTTCGGTTCATAGGTTCTGAACTATGAAAAGGAGGTGAGGCGCAGTGGGGACAGAGAAAAAGAGATTGAGTTTTGCCCTTACGCCAGATGTGGAGGAGGCTGTGGATAGGGTAAGAAAGGAGCATTATGATAAAAATAAATCTGAAGTTATTCGCACGCTAATTTTACTAGGGCTTAATGAAGCAAAGGAGAAAAATGATTTGGACAATTTTGCGTTAAGATTTATTAATTATCTTTATTTGCATTTATTTGTATGGTATACTGTGATAGTCCGAAAGGCATTTAAGGCTTAGGAGGAAATTTTATGGTCTTGGAATTTAAAGACATCAGAAAAAGTTTTGGTGAAAAAAAGGTGCTTAAGGGTATTAACTTAGTTGCCGAGGGCGGCAGCGCCTTTGGACTTTTGGGTCGAAACGGTGCTGGAAAAACCACGTCCATAAGGATTCTTATGAATGTTTTTCCGCCTAACAGCGGTGAGGTACTTTTTGACGGAAAACCCATAAACTATAAAAATGTTACCTTTGGGTACCTTCCGGAGGAACGGGGGCTTTATGCAAAGAAGAAGATAATAGATCAGCTGATTTTCTTTGCAGAGCTTAAGGGTATGAACCGCAGCGAGGCAATCTCCGCCATAGACTATTGGCTTGACAGGCTTCAGGTTTCTGAGTACAGAAATAAAAAGCTTGATACCCTTTCAAAGGGCAACCAGCAAAAGGTACAGCTTGTAACTGCTCTTGTGCATGACCCGGATATAATCATACTTGACGAGCCATTTTCCGGCCTTGACCCCGTGAACGCCATGCTTTTGAAGGACGTGGTAAACGAGGAAATACATAAGGGAAAGATTGTGCTGTTTTCCAGCCACCAGATGAACTATATTGAAGAATTCTGCCACAGCATAGCTATTATAAACGGCGGTGAAATTGTGGTATCCGGCGACTTAAACGAGATAAAGAGAAGATACCCGAGAAACAGGCTTATAGTCCGTTCCCAAATGAACGATAGGATTTTGCGGGATTATGAGCCAAAAGCGGAGCTTAAGGAAAACGGAGAACTGTTTTTGACCCTTGATTCTCCTGAGGAAAAGGGAGAAGTTATAAGGCACCTTGCAGACAATTACGATATAGATGAGGTTAAGGTTTTCGAGCCTTCCCTAAACGACATTTTTGTGGAATACACAAAGGACAGAATATGAGGTGACGGCGATGAAACAGTTTAAAACGGTCCTTAAATTTGAGCTTAAGGGATATTTTAAAAATAAAATTTTTCTGGGCACGACTATGTTGTTTATGGTATTGATTATAGGAGCAATGTTTCTGCCTCAAATTGCCGGGTATTTTAAAAATAATGACAGTGAGAGTGGTGAAAAGGAAGTTATACTGGTCACCTCAGAGGACGGGGAGCTTTCGCAAGTGCTTTTATCTACGCTCCGGCAGTCACTTTCTGGATATGAGATTATTTCCACTGATGAAAGCGGAGAGGAAATAGGCGAGAAAGTTCAGTCCGGCGAGGTCTGGGGTGGCATAGTGTTTACTTCGCCTACCGACTACAAGTATTATGTGGATAATCTTTCAATGTATGACAGCAATACTGAAGTTATTGACGAGGCACTGAAAAATATGCGTCAGATAGATGCCATGATTGAAAGCGGGATTTCCCAGGAGGAGGTTGAAGAAATACTTTCCGTAAAGAGTAATCATGAGGTTATAAACATGGGCAAAGACCAGATGCAGAACTTTTTCTATACGTACATTATGATATTTGCCCTTTATATGGTGATTATGCTTTACGGTCAGATGGTGGCAAGCAATGTGGCAACGGAAAAAAGCTCCCGTGCAATGGAGCTTCTTGTAACAAGCGTCAGCCCGACCAGTATGATGTTTGGCAAGGTGATTGCGTCCTGCCTTGCAGGTTTTGTGCAGCTTTTCTCCATATTCGGCACAGCCTTTATATGCTTCAGCATCAATAAGGCAAGCTGGGAGGGAAATATGATTATTACCTCCATGTTCGGCATACCTGCGGATTTGCTTGTTTATATGATGATTTTCTTTATCCTAGGATTTTTCATCTACGCATTTCTGTATGGCGCCATTGGCTCCACAGCTACAAGGCTCGAGGATATAAACACTACCTCAACACCTTTGACACTTCTTTTTGTTGGAGCATTTCTTGTGGTAATGCTTTCAATGTCCTCAGGAAATGTGGACAATATAGCAATGAAAATTTGTTCATTTGTGCCGTTTACATCTCCAATGGCAATGTTTACGAGAATTGCCATGAGTACTGTGCCTTTTTATCAGATACTTTTGTCCATTGTGGTTCTTATTGCGTCTACGGTTGGCGTTGGGTTCCTTTCGGCAAGAATATACCGTGCCGGAGTCCTTATGTACGGCAATCCTCCAAAGCTTGGAACTATTATTAAGGCAGTTTTCAAGTCATAACAAATTAATCCGGACCGGAAAAATTATCTTCCGGTCCGAATTTTTTACTTATACGGTGAAGCCGAATATCACACCTGTATCAGTGTTTCTTACGAAGCATTTTCCTCCGTGAAGCTCAATTATGCTTTTGACTATGGCAAGACCAAGCCCGGTTCCGGGACTTGCCCGCGATTCGTCGGCGCGGTAAAAACTTTCCCAGACTTTGCTGAGAGACTCATCGGATAGAGGAGGAGAAGTGTTCTCGATGGCAAAGGTTGTTTTTACACCCTCCTGTTTAAGAGTTACCTTGATATGACCGCCGTTAGTGGTGTATTTTATGGCATTTGAGGCAAGATTTTCAATTACTTGGCAAATTCTGCTCTCGTCGACCGTTATGGTAAAGAGCGGGGGAAAGTCATATTCCAGTGTTAGTCCACGATCTTGCAGCTGGACGGCAAGTTTATCAAAAATATGTCGTGTAACAGCCTCAAGAGAAACCTCGTCACGGGAAAGCTTTACTTTACCAGCCTCCAAACGGGAGAGGTCAAGCATTTCCAGAACCATACTGTCGGTACGTTCCGCTTCTGAAAGTATCACGTCAATATACTTATCGCGCTTATCCTCGGCAATGTGCTCCTTAAGACCTTCAGCATAACTGTGAATGACGGCAAGGGGAGTTTTAAGCTCGTGGGCAATATTGGATACCATTTGACGTCGGTTTTGCTCCGCCGTTTTAGCATAGTCTAAAGCCGTATTAAGACGGGTTATTTCATTATCTTTAATCCGCCGCAAATCCTTTTCGGATTCATACTCTTTTTTCAAAATCTCAACTTCACGCCAAAGTTTTTGCGGATTTTCCTGTCGCCTGAGATAAATCCAGCCACTTTCCATGGAACTTGAAATCTCTGAAACAGGTTCTATAAGTCGTCTGTTTATTATGCCGATTACAGTGAGAGCTAAAATTATGGCAAAGAAGGCGGTGTAAATATACACATTTAAAAGTGACTTTACAGCACAGGCAAGGGGATTTGCATGGTATGCCGTAATAAGATAAAAATCCACGGTGTATTTTCCGGTTTCGTTATATTCATCGCTGTCAAAGGCAGAACCGACCCACCTGTCGAAAACAAGAAGGTCATTTAATTTATACTTGCAGTAATGGTTATATGAGTAATCCTCTGTTATAGGAAGCTCTATGGCAGCTGTCATATCAGCTAGATTATCATACTCTGTGCCGTTATAGTAAATGGGGGAACTGCCATAATCCCACATACGGGGGGCTGTAATATATACCGTTTCAAGCTCCGTATCGGGAAACTCATCTCGTCTGTCAAACTGTAAGTTCCAGTTTAATTTTCCGGTCTTGTCTACATCGGAAATTATATACTGATAGCTGCTTTCACCTGTTTTAAAAGTGTTGTCAGACTCAACTATATGATGGATTTCAGTTTCCTTAGTGTAGTACATCACAACGGGAATAAGCTCAGTACCTTTAAAAAATCCCTCAATGCGAAAGGTATAGTCATACAAGCTGTGAACTCCGGCATAGGAAACACGAAATCTTCCGTACAGATCATCTCTGTAGTCATCGGCATTTTTTCCATCGCTTATGTCAATGTAGCCGTATTGAAGCCCTGCGGTGGTGTCCATACCTTTATCCCACTGGTCCTCTGTATAGTAGTCAAAATAAATTATATCTTCAGCGGAGGAGTGGATAAGGTTGCCACTACCGTCGTAAACTAAAACTGCTGTGTCGATGGGGTAGCTGATATCTTTTACAGGTCCGTCACTTCCAAAGCTGTCAGACGTGTCAAAATCCTTTTGACTGTATATATCAATAGCAGTAAGGAGCTGATTTTCAAGGAAGTCCGGGCGCTCGTACTGATAATTGTAGCGGCTCATGTTTTCGTCATAGAAATCCTTTATTATGGTTTGAGTGGCAGTTGTTGCGTAGTTTTCTCCCATATTTGTCATATCTGTAAAAAATCCGCGGGCTGTCACCAAAGTAAGACAGACCATGGAGACAAACCATGTTCCGAAAATAGATAAAGCTACAAGAATGGAAAGGGCAGACCTGGAGCTTATGGCTTTTTTTGACCGTGCCCGAAGAAAGCCTATCATAAAAACGACTATTGCCAGAATAATTTTAACGATGGCATGAAATAGAGAACTTTTTACTAGTTTGGAAATTATATCTGCTCCGCCGTAGTATGAGGTAACATTTCCTCCAATTACTGCGTAGTGATATATGTCAGATCCTGCCCATACTAAAAGTAAAGCTGCTGAAATGATGTAACCTTTCGAAAGCTTTTTCAAAGTTATCCCTCCAGTCTGTATCCAGCTTTTATAACTGTCTTTATACAGTCGGAATAATCCCCCAGCTTTTCGCGAAGCCGTTTTATATGTGTGTCGACGGCACGGGCTTCGCCATCATAGTCGTAGCCCCAGCATTTTACAAGAAGCTGCTCACGACTCATTACAATGTTTTTGTTCTGCATAAGACAGCGGAGAATAGCGTATTCCTTTGGCGTAAGGGTAATTTCTTTTTTTCCGGCAAGTACCTTGCGACTCGACAGAATAAGTGTTATGCCCCCAGCTTCAAGCCTGTCGCCTGAAATTATGTTTCCGTTTCGCCTTTTAATAAGAGCCATGGTTTTTGCGTACAGTACAGACATTGAAAAAGGCTTTGTAACATAATCGTCGGCTCCAAGTTCGTAGCCAAGAAGTTTATCCTCCTCGTCGGAAAGGGCAGTCAAAAATATAATCGGCACATCGTTATCTTTACGTACAGCGCGGCACAGCGAAAGACCGTCAAGCTCAGGCATCATTATGTCGAGAAGCACTGCGTCAAAATCCTTTTCCACAAGAAATTCAAGGGCAATTTTACCGTTTTCCGCCTCTGTCGGTATCTCGCCTTTGCTGGAGAAAAAGTCGCACAGTACCTCACGGAGTTTTGGCTCGTCCTCGACTATCAGAATTTTACTGTTCATAAACCTCTCCTCCTTTGACAAAAGTATAAACCGACCGTATGTACTCTCTGTGTCAAACTGATATAATTTTATACGATTTTCAGAAAAAAATAAATAGCCGGGAATAGGACAAATCATGCGCGGCGTATAAATCACCGTGGGGGTGTTTTCTTTGCAGTGCAGAATAGCTGATCTCAGAAGTAAGGAAATAATCAATATATGCACCGGTTTTAGAATGGGATACGTGTGCGATGTGCTTATGGACATCGTAACCGGAAAGATTTATGCACTGATTGTGCCGGGGCCCTGCCGGTTTTTTGGATTTTTAGGTCATGAGGACGATTATGTTATCCCATGGGAGGTTATAAAGAAAATAGGAGATGATATAATTCTGGTTGAGATACCGGGGGAGTACAGACGTATCAGGCGACCGAAAAGACGATGGTTTTAGGAGTTTTACTGAAAATATCCGCCGTAAAAAGAGAAAATTTTACTTGCTTTTCAAATCTATTTTTGGTATAATAATCGGGCTGGAATCAGCATTACACACACAGGTGGACTTTACGCCATGTGCCGCAAGGTTGGTCCAGGGGATGAAGCCTGTGGAGGTAAAAACAAAAACAAAGGAGATTTATAAAAATGGCAGTAGTTTCTATGAAGCAGCTTCTTGAGGCCGGCGTACATTTCGGTCACCAGACAAGACGCTGGAACCCGAAAATGGCTCCCTATATTTATATGGAGCGTAACGGCATCTATATCATCGACCTTCAGAAGACCGTTAAAAAGCTTGAGGAGGCTTACAGCTTTGTCCGTGACATCGCTGCAAATGACAATACTATCCTTTTCGTAGGTACCAAAAAGCAGGCTCAGAATGCAATGAAGGAAGAGGCTGAGAGAGTTGATATGTACTATGTCAACGCTCGTTAGCTCGGCGGTATGCTCACAAACTTTAAGACCATGCGTACCCGTATCGACCGCCTTGCACAGCTTAAGAAGATGCAGGAGGACGGTACTTTTGATCTGCTCCCTAAGAAGGAAGTTATGAAGCACCTTGGTGAGATGGCAAAGCTTGAGAAGTATCTCGGCGGCGTTAAGGAAATGAAGCAGATTCCTTCTGCACTTTTCATTGTTGACCCCCGCAAGGAGCGTAACGCAATTGCTGAGGCTCGTAAGCTTGGTATCCCCATTGTCGCTATTGTTGATACAAACTGTGACCCTGATGAGATTGACTATGTGATCCCCGGAAATGACGATGCTATTCGTGCTATTCGTCTTATTGCTTCCACAATGGCAAATGCCGTTCAGGAGGGAAGACAGGGCGAGGACGCTGAGGTTGCTGAGACCGATTCCGAGGCTGAGGCTGTTTCCGAGACTGAGACAGAGGTCACTGAGGAGACTTCCGAGGCTCAGGCTGAGGAGTAATTCCCTGAAATTTTACGGGCGGGCATAATTACCCGCCCGATTTTCGGTACACCCGATTAAATAAAATACTAGTGGAGGTAAATATTATGGCGTTTTCTGCCGCTGATGTTAAGAATCTGCGCGAGATGACTGGCGTAGGTATGATGGACTGCAAAAAGGCCCTTACTGAGGCTGATGGTGACATTGATAAGGCTATTGAGTGGCTCCGTGAGAAAGGTCTTGCCCAGGCTCAGAAGAAAGCCGGACGTATTGCTGCTGAGGGTATGGCCTATGCAACCGTTATTGACGGTGTAGGCGTTTGCATCGAAGTTAACGCGGAGAGTGATTTCGTTGCTAAGAACGACCTT
The DNA here is from genome assembly GCA_944385775.1 of uncultured Oscillospiraceae bacterium. GTDB lineage: Bacteria > Bacillota > Clostridia > Oscillospirales > Oscillospiraceae > RUG626. Next base: position 8,290 of record CALWYM010000013.1, read on the forward strand.
TTTGTTGAGTATGTAAAGAACTGCGCTCAGGTTGTCGCTAAGGAAAATCCTGCTGATATAGAGGCTCTTATGGCTTGCACTTATCCCGGAACTACTATGACTGTTCAGGAGATGCAGAACGATCGTGTTCTTGTAATCGGTGAGAATATTCACGTTCGCCGCTTTGCTCGTTTTGATAAGAACGTATCTGTTCCTTATGTTCACGCAAATGGCAAAATCGGCGTTGTAGTTAACCTCAAGGTTACCGGTGATATCGATGTTACCGCAGCGGGCAAGGATGTTGCAATGCAGATTGCAGCTCTTAATCCGCGTTTCTGGGACAAGAGTCAGGTAACTGCCGATGTTATCGAGGAAGAGAAGAAAATTATGCTTGCTCAGCTTGCTGATGACCCGAAGATGGCTTCCAAGCCCGAGGCGGTTAAGGAAAACATTGTTAACGGCAAGCTTAATAAGTTCTACTCTGAGAATTGCCTGCTTCAGCAGGAGTTTGTAAAGGATAGCGAGTATACTGTTGAGAAGTACCTTGCAAAGGTTGCAAAGGATCTTGGCGGAACTATTGAGTTTGTTGATGCTGTTCGCTATGAGAAGGGCGAGGGAATTGAGAAGAGACAGGATAACCTTGCTGAGGAAGTAGCGAAGATGGTTAAGTAAGCTTTTGTCTACGCTATCTCTGGAATGAATAACTGACAAACGAAGGAGATTGGAGCTTTGACTCTTAATCCTTCGTTTGTTTTTTACTTTATAATAGGAAAATAAATCTGTTTTGAACAGAAAACAGGCAAACAAAAAACGGTGTGATTCAATCACACCGTTTTTTGTACAATGAGCTTAAATTACTCAGCGGAAATCATGTAGTAGTACACAGGCTGACCTCCGGAAAAGGTGGAAACATCAGCGTCCGGGAAATTTTCTTCCATGGTTTTTGAAACCTTTTGCGCTTCTTCCTCAGTGACATCCTCACCATAGTAGACTGTTATAACTTCAGGGGAGTAGTCGTTAAAGCGCTGGGAAATGGAATCAAGGATAACATTAAGGTTACTGTTATTGTCAACCAGACTGCTTTCCATAAGTGCAAGATATTCTCCGGCAAGAATATGATGTCCCTCAAATTCAGAATCCCTAGCAGCATAGGTAATCTGAGCCGTATGAACAGTATCAATAGCTTCAGTAAGAGCTGCCGTAAGGTCAGCTTCATCCATTGTTTCATCAAAGTTTATTAATGCCGAAATGCCCTGGGGAACAGTCTTTGTAGGGATAACAACTACTTTCTTGCTTGTAAGCGGGTCACACTGCTGCGCAGCCATTATAATATTCTTGTTGTTAGGCAGTACGAATACGATTTCCGCAGGAACCTTTTGAATGGCACAAAGAATATCCTCGGTGGAGGGGTTCATTGTCTGACCGCCGGTTACGGTACAGTCAGCGCCGAGATTTTCGAAAATTGCCTTCATTCCATCTCCGGCACATACTGCCACAACACCGTACTTTTTTTCCGGTTCAGCCTCTGTGGGAGTGGTATCTTCCTTACTTGCAGCGGAAGTTTCGCGATTTAACATCTCGGTATGCTGAAGGCGCATATTTTCAACTTTGACAGAGACAAAGCTTCCGTAGGTGAGAGCCTGGGTCAATACCGTGCCGGGGGCATCGGTATGTACATGAACCTTAATTATATCATCATCCTCTACAAATACAAGGCTGTCGCCAATACCGTTGCAAAATTCCCGCAAAATTTCGGGGTCTTTTTTGGTTTCGCGGTTAACTATAAATTCAGTGCAGTAGGTGAAGGTTATATCCTCGTCGTTAAACACAGAAAAGGCGGAACCGCCTGGGACATTATCGCTGTCCGTCACTGAGTCCACAGGAGTTCCCTGAAGTGCAAGAAGCATTCCCTTAAGCAGGAAAAGATAGCCTTGACCGCCTGCATCAACTACATTGGCTTTTTTTAAAACAGGATTTTGTTCTGTCGTCTCAGCAAGAGCCTTCTCGCCTGTTTCAAGCGCGGTAATGAAAAGCTCCTCAAAATCGCTGCCCTCATTGGAATATTCTGCGGCGCGCTCAGCAATAAGACGGGATACAGTTAGTATAGTACCTTCTGTAGGACGCATAACAGCCTTATACGCAGCGTTGACGCCTTCAGTAAGGGCGTCTGAGAAATCGGCAGTTGTCATCTCCTGACAGTTTTTTAAAGCTTTGCTCATACCTCTGAAAAGAAGAGAAAGAATAACTCCCGAATTTCCTCTTGCACCGCGAAGCAGTGCTCCGGCAACTGTGTCAGCGAGAGTAGTAATTGTATCAGGATTTTTCTGATTGATAGCCGTGACTCCTGAATTGAGGGTCAGACTCATGTTTGTACCGGTATCGCCATCTGGGACCGGGAATACGTTAAGCTCATTAACCAGCTGCTTATTTTTTTCAAGAAGGGCTGCGCCACTGGCAATCATGCCCCTGTACATCGCAGCATTAACTGTCTCAATCAATGTCCTCTAGCCTCCGTTAATCTATGTCTATGGAGTCAATATAAACGTCCACGCTTTTTACAGTTACTCCTGTGGCCTCCGAAACCTTATATCTGACTTCGCTTATTATGCTGTGGCACAAAACAGGAATGTTGACACCCTGGTCAACAATAATATGAAGTTCAATGGAAACACTGGGGTCATCGTCATAGGTTACATATACCCCTTTGCCCATGGCTTCACGCTTTAATAGATGAACAAGACCGTCGGTCACCGAACGCATTGCCATGCCCTTGACACCAAAACAGCTTGTGGCTGCGTCACCGACTAAAGTGGTAAACACCTCCGGTGCAAGCCTGATGGTACCATTGGAGGTTTTAAATTCAATCATGTATTTCACTCCATTCTTTTTGGGTGATAAAGAATCTAATTATAATTTTATTATTACCGCACTTTAATAAGTTATCATTGTTTACGTCCAAGAGTATACCACAAAATGCAGAATTTTGCAACTGTGGTATAACCTGCGGTAACATAAATAACGCAATATATTATATTATGAAAGAAGCAAAACTACAAGTGAAATTTGAATTTGGTGCAAAACGTTTATAAACTGCGACGGCACAATATTAAATATCAGAGTATTTAATATCGTTTTTATTGAATTTGGCAAAGAGATAATAATTTTTATAAAAAATGTTGAATTACTGCCGTTTGTAGTGTAAAATAATATTAGCCTTGTTAAGCTGGCTGGAATAGAAAAAGGAGGTTTAAGGGTTATGAAGGATAAAAAGCTTATTATTGGAATCGTATCTGCTGTTGTTACTCTGGCGGCAATTATAACTGCTGTGCTTGTTTTCCGCCAGGAGCTTTGCCAGATTGTGTCTTCCATTAAGGAAAAGACTGGGACCGGACGTAAGGATTTTACTCCGGAGGAATTTGAGGATTTTGCAGATATCTGATTCCTTAGTAAATAGAGAATAAAAACGGGTGGTTATTTGAAAAGACCACCCGTTTTCTATTTTTCAGTTTCCTGTTGAGCCAAAGCCGCCCTGACCGCGTTCTGTTTCAGAAAGCTCGGAAACCTGCTGAAAAACAGGTCTAGTTACCGGCATGATTACAAGCTGTGCAATTCTCTGAAAGGGCTCAATGTTTACAGGGCATGAACTGTGATTAAATAAGGCTACCTTTACTTCACCGCGGTAGTCAGCGTCTATTACGCCAACTTTGTTGGCAGGCGCTATACCCTGTTTTGTGGAAAGACCACTTCTTGCAAATACGAAGCCTGCGTATCCTTCGGGAATTTCAATAGCAATCCCTGTTCCCACGAAAACAGTCTCTCCCGGAGAAATTGTAATTGGTGAGGGGAGAAGGGCATACAGGTCGGCGCCGGCTGCCGAGGCTGAGGAAAATGATGGCATGACGGCATTACGGTCAAGATATTTTACTTTCAGTACCGGGTCCATTTCAAAGCCCCCAGGAATTTACTACACTGGCAGCGTTGGTTGCTGCAATGGCTCCGTCTGAAGCAGCTGTTACAAGCTGTCTGAGCGATTTTCTACGGGTGTCTCCGGCTGCAAAAACACCGTATGTTCCGGTAGAGCAGTTATCATCAGTAAGAATGTAACCGCCTTCATC
>CALWYM010000014.1 GCA_944385775.1 uncultured Oscillospiraceae bacterium
GTAGACGAATGGAACAAGCTGGACAGAAATCGGGAACGCCGGGAGCGTGACCACGAAAACCTGCGCGGGGATGTGCCGTTGGAGTTTCAGGCTGTGCCTGATCCGAAGATCGTCCCGCTATGGATGAATCTGCCAAGGTTTCGTCAGCTCTGTCAGGGGAATTTTCTCGACATCATCTTCTCCTGTCCCTACGAGCTGCACGAGTTGACTGCAAACCGTTTTCTCTCCAAGCTCTTCTTCACCCTCAGTGATGAGCAGAAGGAGGTGCTGTACTACCTGTTCGTCAAGCAATACAGCACCACAAGACTTGCTGCCATCCGTGGACAGTCCGATCGAAACATCCGAAAGCTGCGGATGACCATTCAGAAAAAGCTGCAAAAGCGGATGTATGAGCATCTGAGTGAAAAGCTGGAAAACGATCATGGCCTTACCCTGCGGGAGCGCGAGTTCGTAGAGGAATATGAAGCACTGCTGCAAACCATGGGCAAGGATGCCGTGATCCGCCGGGAGAACAAAACGCCTCCGAGGAAAAAGAAAACCGTCCTTGACGATGGCAAGGACGGTTGATAGAATAGTAATATGGTTAATATATAGTTGGATTACGAGTTGAGAGGAACAGCGCCATGAAGAATCTCTTTGAGCAGTCCCGTTCCCATTGGGTGCGGTATGATCGCTATGAACTGAAAACCGCCGCAGACGGCAAGCGGTACATCACGCCGGGGAAGAATGCCAAGCCTGACATATATAATCCCTTGAAGGAAGCGCCGGGAATCGTGCTGGATGCGCTGAATGTGGGAATGCTGATGATGAACCGCAGTCTGGAGGACGAGGTGCAGAAGGCCATTCTGGAATTTGTGACCCATTACGGCCTGCTGGGCCTGATGACGGCGCTGCCCACCACGCCGTCCTTCATGGATTATGAGGCGGTCTATCTGCCGAAAAACCACTTCATCAAGGCGGAATCCATGGAAACCGAGGACTATCTGGCGCTGTTCTATCCCTTTGACCAGCTGGATCTGGTCAAGAAGGGCATTGAGTCCAGTTGGAGCGTGTCCGGTGACCGAACAATGGTGGCACTGACCATGACCTTTGCGGATGAACCCATGGCGAAAACCATGAGCTTCCAGCGGGAGTATGCGGAAGCCTATGACTGGGTGGCGCAGCAGTTCAAGGACTGGGCCTTCACCCTGACCACATCCATTCTGTATTACAATGATTATGACCTGATCGATGAAGATACCCGCAATCTGTACCGCAAGGGCATGGCGGCATTTGGCGGCATTGCACCCAGCTATCATATCGAGTTGCTGGATAAGCCGACTATCTATTGGGATTTTCATTCGCTGCTGCTGGGCATCCAGATGATGTTCAGCTTTATGCTGGTGGACGATGCAAAGCCCCTGCGGCTGTGCAAGCACTGCCAGAAGGTATTCCTCGGCAGCCGGGCCAATTCCGCATTTTGCAGCGCCCGGTGCAAAAATCAGTATAATGTCTATAAAACACGGGCAAAGAGCCGGGAGGATAAAGAAAATGGATGAAAACATGGCGCTTACCCCGTACGAGACAAGAGAAATTCTGTTTTATAAAACCGATAACGGCGATGTTAAGGTTGAGATTCTGTTATATCAAGAGAATCTGTGGCTGACGCAGGCAAAGATGGCGGAGCTGTTTGAGGTGCAGAAAGCCGCTATCTCAAAGCACCTGAAGAACATCTTTGCCTCCGGCGAATTGATAGAGGATTCAGTTGTTTCCATTTTGGAAACAACTGCGGCAGACGGAAAAAACTATCCCACACGGTATTATAATCTGGACGCGATCATTGCGGTCGGCTATCGGGTGAACTCCAAAAAGGCCACCATGTTCCGCATCTGGGCGAACAGGATACTGAAGGAGTACATCATCAAGGGCTATGTCATGGACGATGAGCGCCTGAAAGAGCCGCAGAACTTCTTCGGGAAGGATTATTTTGAAGAACAGCTGGAGCGCATCCGTGACATTCGTGCCAGTGAACGGCGCTTTTATCAGAAAATCACGGACATATACTCCCAGTGCAGCGCAGACTATGATGTGGACAGTCCTGTTACAAAAGAGTTTTTCGCCACCGTACAAAACAAACTGCATTACGCCATTACAAAGCACACCGCAGCGGAGATCATCTATGACCGGGCAGACAGTACGAAACCGAATATGGGGCTGACAACGTGGAAAAATGCGCCAAGCGGCAGAATCCGCAAATCCGATGTTGCGATAGCAAAGAACTATCTGGACGAAACCGAGATGGGAAGCTTGAACGAAATCGTCACGATGTATCTGGATTATGCCGAGCGGCAGGCACGCCGTGGAAACATCATGTATATGCAGGATTGGGTCGCACGGCTGGATGCGTTTTTGCAGTTTAACGAGGAAGAAGTGCTGCATCATAAAGGAAAAGTGACAGCAGCCATTGCAAAAGCCTTTGCCGAGAGCGAGTTTGAGAAATACCGTGTCATTCAGGATCGGCAGTATCAGAGTGATTTTGACCGGCTTGTTGCCAGCACCGAGGAAAAAGATTACGATTGAGGGAGAAAATGTTGCGATTGAGGTTGCGATTGACCGGCTGAACGCAAGCCAAGGTACGATTGCAAAGGCAAAAGCGGTATTTGCAAATATGGGCGTTGATGGTGTCTTTGGTCGTTCCGACATCGCTACTATCACAAAGAATAAAAATAATGCCCGTTATCGGCCATACAGCCAATAACGGGCATCTGTCATTCATATACAAGCTCGGTCAAAACGATTTCCTCCGCACGATTGCGGATGCTGTTCATGCGGCGCACCCATTCCATTTGGTCGGCGGCTTTGAGCGCTTCGGTCACATCTTCCTGCCTTGCCATATCGGAAATGATGATTTCCATACGCTCATTGCAGGCTTGGTCGATCTCGGCAAGGTGCCGATGCAGCGTTCCGCTTGTGAGCAGGTTTGCATAGAGAACAGGACGATGTTCTTTCAGATAATTGCGGCGCATACGCCCGTACTTGCCGATTTGGTATTCTGGTTCGTCCGGCAGCGCAAGGTTTGGAATGAGGTAATCCCCCTCCTGACGGTAAGTGCCGCCCATTTCTTCAAAGATAGATTTCATAAAGTTCAGCTCCTTTTTGTGTCGATTTGCAGCGGCTATAAGGCTTTTTGGGCTCCTTTCCTACAACTGCTGTTCCATTCACCACAAATGAGCCGCAGTCATATGTATTAGGTGGGAGAAACCACCCTCTACATAGTAACTCTTGTCTTATAATAATCTTGAGTTAATTTCACTTAGTGTAAATATACTGAATAGGGCAGAGACCTGATTTTTGAATATGTGAGGAAGAATTGTGGAAAGCGTTGAATTCGGTATGGCTTTGTGATAGAATCAGGGAAGGCGAAAAGTGAGGCGGGGAGGTTTTCTTGTGGCAGAAATATTAAAAGGCGCGCCGGTGGCAAAGGAAATATGTAGCCGTGTCAGCGCCATGGTTAATACCATCAAGTCAAAAGGTCTTACTCCAACTCTTGCCACTGTAAGGGTGGGAGAAAGAGGCGACGACATATACTACGAGAAAAATGCGGCTAAGAGAATGGATTCGGTAGGGATTGATATTATCCGTCTTGTACTGCCGGAGAGTGTGACTACGCAGGAACTTTGCAGTGTCCTTTCACGGCTGAGTGAAGATAAAAGCGTCCATGGTATTCTTCTTTTTAAGCCACTTCCCTCCCATATTGATGATAAAAAGGTATTGGAGAACCTTTGCCCGGAGAAGGACGTGGACGGAATTACGGAAGGTTCCCTTGCCGGGATTTTTACAGGAAGCGGCAGAGGATTTGCTCCATGTACAGCAGAGGCATGCGTCGCCATTCTTGACTATTACGGTATTGAACTTTCAGGAAAAAAGGTGTGTGTAGTGGGAAGGAGTCTTGTTGTGGGAAAGCCTGTTTCCCAGCTTCTTATGTCGAGAAACGCCACTGTCACCGTTTGCCATACGAAAACGGAAAATCTCATGGAGGAGACGGTGCGCGGGGATATACTTATCTCAGCAACCGGGAAAATAGGGCTGATTACGGACAGGTACGTAAAGCCCGGTCAGATAGTGATTGATGTAGGTACAAATACGGACGCTGAGGGAAAACTCCGGGGCGACGTGAATTTTAATCTTGCGGAGCCTGTTGTGGCGGCAATAACCCCGGTTCCCGGTGGAGTTGGTTCCGTTACTACTTCTGTGCTGGCACTTCATGTGGCTAAGGCTGCGGAAAGGCTGGTTTAAGGGGATATGGACGAACTGACTGTAAGACCGGTTGCCAAAATTAGAAATGATTTTACCGAAAAATTTGGAATACCCCGTCAAGCGGGACTCGCAGAGGTTAAAAGTCTTATTGTATTTGAACCGGAATTCAGAAATGATGACGCGCTGAGGGGAATTGAGTCTTTCAGCCATCTGTGGTTGATATGGGGTTTTTCTAAAAGTTTTGGCAAATGGTCGCCTACCGTCAGACCGCCCAGAATGGGAGGGAATAAGCGCCAGGGTGTTTTTGCAACCCGTTCGCCTTTTCGACCGAATCCTCTTGGTCTGTCTTCTGTTAAGCTTTTGAGGATAGTAAAAACAAAAGAGCATGGAACGGCTATTGAGGTAATGGGGGCTGATCTGATGGACGGCACGCCAATATACGATATAAAGCCATATTTGCCGTATACGGACTGTCACGGTGACGCCACCGGAGGATATACGGATAGCCTTGAGGGGCGTGAGGTGAGGGTGAATTTCCCACCGGAGCTTTTAGAAAAGGTGCCGGAGGAAAAAAGAAATCCTCTTTTAAGCGTTTTGACCCATGACCCAAGACCTAGTTACCAGACTGACCCCGGCAGAATATATGGAATGAACTTTGGCGGAATGAATATCCGCTTTAAAGTTGAGGAGGGCGTACTTACTGTTTGCCAGGTATGTCCTGATTCACATTTTGTAAACGGCGACGAATAAATAGGAAAATCACCTGAACATAATGTGTTCAGGTGATTTTTTTACTCTTAAAGGATTCTTAATAATTTGGTTACTTTTATATTAATAAACGTCATGATAAAATCATGGTGAAAGCTGAGAGGGGAGTGAGGAAGCCATGCATAATATTCTTATATGCGATGACGAAAAGGATATAGTTTCTGCGCTGAAAATTTATCTTAGCGGAGAGGAATACAACATTTTTACGGCGGAAAACGGCAGGGAAGCAGTGAAAATAGTCGAGAATAACGATATTCATCTTGTACTGATGGACATAATGATGCCGGACATGGACGGTATCGCCGCAACGGCGAGGATAAGGGAAAACTACAATATACCAATCATTCTTCTGACTGCCAAAAGTCAGGATACGGATAAAATACTTGGTCTTAACATCGGCGCAGATGATTATATAACAAAACCATTTAACCCGATGGAGGTTGTGGCAAGGGTAAAAAGCCAGCTTCGCCGCTATAAAAGCCTTGGCGGTATGGAGAAAATGCCGGACCATATTGTGGCTGACGGTATAGACCTGGATGACGTTGGCAAGACTTTAACTGTGGACGGAGAAAGCGTAAATCTTACGCCCACTGAGTTTGCCATTTTGCGCCTGCTTATGAATAATCCCGGCAGGGTATTTTCCTCAAAGGAAATTTACGCAGAGGTCTCCGGCACTAACGCCCTGAACGGCGAGGGCGCTGTGGCCGTTCATATACGACACCTCCGGGAAAAAATTGAGATTACACCCTCGGAGCCCCGGCATATAAAGGTTGTTTGGGGTCAGGGATATAAATTCGAGAGGAGATCAAAATGACAAGGTTAAGGGAAAACACCTGGGCAAAATTTTTTGCGTTTTTACTGCTGGCTGTGATTTTTGCTCTGATTGCAATTTGCGCTGCGTATATTATAGGAGCCCTGGGATTTTATTTTTATGAGACAGACGCGGAAACTATTGAGGAGCTGACGCAATACATTATCGCAAACGGCTTTGACCCCTATGGAGTAAAGGCCAATGGCAGGGGAGATTACCTGTACTATTACAATGTGGGTGACGGAGCTTACAACCGGGTTGATTTAACCTCTGTTATAAACAGCATTTTTTACAACAGGTACAATGCTATCATCGGATTTTGTGTTTTATCTGTTTTTGCAGTGGGAATTATAGTTTTTCTTACAGCAAGCGCTGGACATAAAAAGGGCGATAATGAGATACATCTCACATGGTTTGACAAAATTCCCTTTGACTTTATCTCAATAATATATTTCTTTGGGATAGTGATGGTTTTTTATTTCTTCGAGCAAAACTATTATACGCTGACAAGTCCCTGGTATATGGATTCCGTAAGCTTTTTTTTCCTTTGTCTGGTCCTAATGATATTTGCGGTAGTGGCAATCTCCATAGCTGTTACAAGCTATATTGTTACCTTTGCCGTGAGAATCAAGGCAGGTGGTCTTTTAAAGAATACGCTGACATATATGGTGCTAAGTCCAATTTTCAGGCTTACAGGAAGGGGGCTAAGGTGGGCGAGGGATTTCTTTGCGGCCATTCCGCTTGTGGCAAAGGCTGCAGGCGCCGCTGCGAGCTATTTTGTAATACTGTCATTTTTCTTCATTATAGCCTTGGCTGACAACGCTCTTGGCGTATTTGTATTCATGTGTATGCCGATTATGTTTCTGGGATTTGCCATTGTTGTTCTGTGCGCCTGGCAGCTCAGGCAGCTTTCCGACGCTGTGGAGCGCATAGCGGAGGGTGAATTTACGGAGAAAATCCCATTGGACAGATTTTTCAGAGCCTTCAGAAAAAGTGCGGAGGATTTAAACGCGGTAAGCGACGGAATAAATTATGCCGTTAACGAAAGAATGAGGTCTGAAAGGCTTAAGACGGAGCTTATAACAAATGTATCCCACGACATAAAAACACCGCTGACTTCCATTATAAATTACATCGACCTTATGGAACATACGGAAAGTAAAGAGCAGCAGAAGGAATATCTTGAGGTTTTAAGCCGCCAGTCGATAAGACTCAAAAAGCTTATGGAGGATCTTATTGAGGCAAGCAGAGCTTCCACCGGAAGCATTGCAGTAAATCTTGAGCCTACGGACGCCGGGGAGATTATAAACCAGTCACTGGCAGAGTACAGTGAACGTCTTAATACATCTAACATTACCCCAATTGTTACAGTGCCGGAAAAACCTGTGGAGCTTATGGCTGACGGAAAGCTTCTTTGGAGGGTTATGGATAACCTTTTCTCAAATGTGTGCAAATATGCTCTTTCCGGTACGAGAATGTACATTGATTTGGTTTCACAGGAGGGGTCCATGGCGGAGATAACGGTTAAAAACATATCAGGTTCAAGCCTTAATATTTCGGGGGAAGAGCTTATGGAACGGTTTGTCCGCGGTGACTCATCAAGGTCAAGCCAGGGCAGCGGTCTTGGGCTTAATATTGCAAAAAGTCTTACAGAGCTTATGGGCGGTAAATTTAACGTCATAGTTGACGGAGATCTGTTTAAGGCTATTGTCCAGATTCCCATTGTGAAATAGGGGAAAAAGCTTGACGATTTATTTACTGTTTTAATACCGTGTTCTTTACTTAAAGAGGTTATAATGCAGGTAATACAGAAGAAAGGAAGATTTTTATGGTTGCAAAATTTAATATTATAACCATAGTGATTTTTTTAATTTGTTATGCCTATCAGTTTTTCTATATACCCATTGTACTTTTGAAAAAGGATAAGAAGCTCAGTGATGGAAAAAGAAACAGGATAGCCGTCTTAATTGCGGCTCGAAATGAGGAAAAAGTAATAGGAAATCTTATAGATAGTATAAACAATCAGGACTATCCGAAGGAACTTATAGACATATATGTCTGTGCAGATAACTGTACTGATAATACCTATGATGTGGCAGCGGAGCATGGGGCGATAGTTTTTCAGCGGTTTAATACAGCGCAGGTGGGAAAGGGATATGTGTTGAACTTTCTTCTTAGTCGTATTGACTGGAGAAAATATGACGGCTATCTTGTGCTGGACGCAGATAACGTTCTTTCAGAAAATTACATCACGGAGCTTAACAAGGTATTTTCCAGTGGCTACAATATAGTAACAAGCTACCGAAACTCCAAAAATTACGGCGACAACTGGATAAGCGCAGGCTATGCTCTGTGGTTTCTCCGGGAGTCCAGATACTTAAACGAGGCAAGAATGGAATTGGGAACAAGCTGTGCCGTGTCGGGAACAGGCTTTATGTTCTCCCGTTCCATACTGGAAAAATGCAGCGGCTGGAACTTCTTTTTGCTTACTGAGGATATTGAGTTTACCATATATAACGTGGTTCAGGGCGAGAAAATCGGATATGCCAAAAATGCGATTTTGTACGATGAACAGCCGGTAACTTTTTCTCAGTCCTGGAGACAACGACTCAGGTGGTCAAGAGGATATCTTCAGGTTCTCGGTAGATATGGAAAGGAGCTTATAAAGGGCATTGCGCAAGGAAGCTTCTCCTGCTACGACATGGCGATGAATATTGCACCGGCTGCCATACTTACTACTATCAGTACCGCCGTAAACCTTGGCGCTGCTGTAAGAATCCTGATTACAGGAGGTTCATGGACAGGCTTTATTACCTCCCTTTTGGTATTGCTTTTTAATCTTTACTGCTCGATTTTTGTTATCGGAGTTATCACAACAGTTACTGAGTGGAAGAAAATATACTGCTACCCAGTTAAAAAAGTATTTTACACTTTGACGTTTCCGGTATTTATGTTCACCTATGTCCCCATATCCATTGCAGCCATGTTCAAGAAAACTGAGTGGAAGCCCATTGAGCACAAAAGAAACGTCAGACTTACGGAAATTTTGGGTCAAAAATAAAGAAAAAACCTTTCATCTCCCAGATGAAAGGTTTTTTCTTTTTAAATCCGACTTTTTAAAAGGTCAACGGCCTCCATGTAGCCTTTAAAACCCCGTCCTTTAATTGTGGCGATGCAGCCCAGGCGTATATAGGAAATTTTGCGAAAATCCTCCCGTGTGTCCGGGTCAGATATGTGAACCTCCACCGTGGGTATTCCCACAGCCTTTACCGCGTCAAGCAAAGCCACACTTGTGTGGGTGTAGGCAGCGGGATTGATTACAATTCCGTCAAAAACGCCGTAGGCGCGCTGTATTTCGCTTACTATTTCTCCTTCACTGTTGCTCTGAAAAAAGGAAACGTCTATTCCCAGACCGTCGCAGTGATCCTTAACGGAGGAAACTAAGTCGTCATATGTGCCCTTACCGTATATGTCAGGTTCTCTTATGCCCAACATATTTATATTGGGACCGTTAATTACCAGAATTTTCACAAAAATCACTCCAAATTTCAGAGGCGCAGCGTTCTACCGTGCCGTTATTGTCCGCGCTCTTGTCACGGAAGGCGCGGTACATAGGTTTTCTGATTTCGTACATCTGCGCAAGAGTGTTATCTCCTGCGGAAAGGGGTCTGTCTGCCGTATCAAGAAGACTTACACGGCGCATAATCTCATAAATTCTGCCGTTTTGACGAAGCAGCGGGTAGTTTTCTTCCCTTGTAACAACGCCGCCGCCGCAGCTTATGATTATTCCGGATTTTTTTCCACACTGAGAAAGGACCTGCGTTTCAACACGACGAAATTCGTTTTCACCGTATTTTGAGAAAAACTCCGGTATTGCCATATTGGTGCGATCTTCAATTTCATTGTCTGTATCAACCAGCGTCATTCCGGTAAGCTTTGAGAGAAATGCGCCCACAGTGGATTTCCCTGCTCCAGGCATACCGATAAGCACAATATTTCTTGCGGCAGGGGAAATTTTTGAATAGACATTTATGCTTTCACTTTCATCAATTTCTTTTTCAAAAAAAAGCTCCTCCGCTTTTTTAGCCTGAGCCACAAGCATTTTAAGTCCGCCGACGGAGGGTATGGAGAGCTTCTCCGATTCCATAATAAGCTCTGTACGGAATGGGTTAAATATAACGTCCACAACTCCAGAAAGCTTTGGAAACTCCGTTAGAGAAAGGGGAGAAGCAGGACAGTTTGGGTACATTCCTACCGGTGTGGTATTTACTAAAACATCGCAGTCTGAGTGAAGGTAAAGGTTAGAGTAATTATTTTTTCCTGTCCGTGATATAACGACGATTTCCGCAGCGCCCAGCCTTTTTGCTGCAGATTTGACTGTAAGGGACGTTCCGCCGGAACCCAGAATTAACACCTTTTTGCCGAAAAAGTCAATTCCGGCTGATTTAACCATGTAAATAAACCCGTATAGGTCGGTATTATATCCGTAAAGCTTTCCGTTTCTGTTTACTATGGTGTTAACTGAGCCGATTTCCTCCGCCTCAGGTGAGAGAAAGTCGCAATAGGGAATAACTGTTTTCTTGTAAGGTATTGTGACATTGACGCCAAGAAAATCTTTTTTACATAAAAAGTCATCAAGAGCCTGGGGAGAAAGCTCAATGAGCTTATATTCCGGACAGCCGAAGTTCAGGTGTATAGGAACAGAATAGCTGTGGGAAAGCTTTTCACCCAGTAAGCCGTAGGTTGCCATTTAAACCTCCTGATAGTTGCCGAGATAGGTGAAGCCGGGGCAGCTGCGCTCCAGATATTCCAGCATATTTAAAACTTTAGGATCTCTTACGGAGGCTTCGACGTCGAAGAAGAACAGAAATTCAAAATCGTGACCCACCATAGGGCAGCTCTCAAGTTTAAGTAAATTTATTTCCCTTGCGGCGAATTCTGCCATAACCTCATAGAGAGAGCCCGGGCGGTGTTCCAGGGAAAGGATAAGACTTATTTTATTCGCACCCGGAAATACCTGAGGGTTTTTTCCTATGCAAATGAATCTTGTATAGTTATTTTCACTGTTTTGAATAGGGGCATCAAGGGGAACAAGCCCGTAAAGTCCGGCGCATCCGGAAGAAGCTATGGCTGCAATGCCAGGGTCGGGGCTTTTGGAAACTAGCTCCGCAGCCATGGCGGTATTTGGGTCGGCAATGACCTTGACCTTGTCTCCAAGGCTTTTTAGAAAGTCGCTGCACTGACCCAGAGCCTGCTCGTGGGAATGGATTTCAGTTATATCAGAAAGCTTTACGCCCGGTTTTACAAGAAGGCAATGACTTACACAAAGACGCATACTGCGAACAATGAACACGTTTTTTTGACGGAGAAGGTCATAAACAGCCCTGACAGAGCCGTTGGAGCTGTTTTCAATAGGTAAAACGCCATACTGGCAAAGCCCGTTTTCCACAGCGTTAAATACTCCCTCAAAGCTTTTAAAAAAGGATATATTGCCCCGAGGGAACATTCTGTCTGCGGCCATCTGGGAATATGCGCCTTCAACCCCCTGACAGGCAACAGAACCGCTGTCGGGGAAAAGGGAATCTTCGGGCATGATGGAGCTTTCTACCGTCGAGCGGATATTTGAGGCAAAGCCGCTAAGGGATACCTGATAGGCACGGCTAAGCTCAAAAAGTGTCTGGTAAAGCCTGTGGGAATAGGGGGCAAGCTCGCCGCTTTTTTCCATGACGTCGGCAAGAATTTCACGCTCACGCTTTTTGTTCAGCGTGGGAATATTATTTTGCTTTTTATATTCGGCAACGTCCTTTGAAAGGTCCATGCGCCGAAGAAATGCCTTTAAAAGAGTATCGTCAACCTTGTCAATTTCTTTCCTTATTTCAGTAAGATCCATTTTCATTTTCCTCCATATAAAGGTCAAGTATAACTGAGGCGGCAACTGCCTCCACTACCGGGACTGCTCTTACGGCAATGCACGGGTCATGGCGCCCTGTAATGGTAAGAGTTGTATTCTCCATTTTTGAAAGACTTACGGTACGCTGCTCCTTTGATATGGACGGAGTAGGCTTAACCGCCGCTCTGAAAACTATGGGCATGCCTGATGTAATGCCGCCTATGGCGCCGCCGTGGTCATTTTTCTCCGTAATTATTTTTCCATCTGAAACAATAAATGGGTCGTTATGCTCAGAGCCACGCATTTTTCCGCAGGCAAAGCCGGCCCCGAACTCTATGCCCTTAACTGCAGGTATGCCGAAAATAGCGTGGGCAAGCCTGTTCTCAACGCCGTCAAACATGGGCGAACCAAGTCCACCAGGAACACCGATAGCGCAGCACTCGATAATGCCGCCAACTGAATCGCCCTCAGCCCGGGCGTTTTCAATTTCCTTTGTCATGGAGGGAATAACTCCGCTGTCAATAACAGCAAGCTGTCTTTTGGCGATTTCATCAAAAAGTTCCGCTGTTGGAAAAAGTGGAAAGCTTTCATCTTCTGCGTTCCCCACACTTTTCAGGTGGGCGCCAATAAATATGCTGCGTTTTGCAAGAAGCTGTTTTGCAATGCCTCCCGCAATAGTGAGGGGAGCTGTCAGCCGCCCGGAAAAGTGACCTCCACCGTCCATGTCTACCCCATCTCCATATCGGAGACGGGCGGTGTAATCTGCATGGGAAGGTCTGGGCTTGTCACGAAACTGGGAATAATCCTTGGACTGTGCGTCGCTGTTTTCAATTACGGCACAAAGGGGGGAGCCTGTTGTCATTTGGTCTCGTATTCCCGAAAGGAAAACGGGCATGTCCTTTTCCCTGCGCTGAGTCGTCAGTGGAGAGGAGCCGGGTCTTCGCCGGCACATAAAGCTGTAAAGCTCATCCAAATCTATTTTTTCGCCGGCAGGGAGTCCGTCTATTACGACGCCAATGGCTTTGCCGTGAGAGGCGCCGAATACGCTTATTTTAATGGCGGAGCCAAAAACTGATGACATACAAATCTCTCCTTTTTACTTTACAATTCCGCCTAAAGCGGAAAAATCACGAAAAAAACCGGGATATGACTTTTCTACCGCCGAGCTGCCTGAAATTCTTACGGGTCCTGACGCGGCAGAAGCCGCAACGGCTGCCGCCATGACTATTCTGTGATCTCCGGCTCCGTCAACGGTGCCACCGGTGAGGGGACTGTGTCGGACTATAAGTCCGTCTGATGTTTCGGAGGCGTTTCCGCCAATGGCGTTTATCATAGCGGTAACTGTTTTAAGTCTGTCGCTCTCCTTAAGCCTAAGGCGACTGCCACCTGTAAACACGGTGACTCCGCTGGCAAAACAGGCTGCAACAGCCAAAACCGGAAGAAGGTCCGGGATATTTTTAAGGTCAATTTCCGTGCCATGAAGATTACTGCGGCTTGCTGTAATAATACCGTTTTCCCACTTTATATCGCAGCCGAATTTCCTCAGGCAGCTTTGAATTTCCTTATCGCCCTGAATTGATTCCATATCAAGACCTGAAATTGATACAGAGCCCAAAATAGCCCCGGCGGTAAGGAAAAATGCCCCGTTTGACCAGTCGCCGTCGGCACGGACAAACCCTGGGGAAGTAAACTGTTTTTTCCCTGAAATCTCCCAGCCTGATTCTTTTTTGATGTAAGAAATGCCAAATTTTTTAAGGGAAGACAGCGTCATATCTACATAAGCTGAAGATTCAAGCTCCGTCGAAAGTGAGATTTCACCGCCGCCGATTATGGGCAGAGCCAGAAGCAAGCCTGTTATATATTGAGAGCTTACGTTTCCGGGAAGTGTAAAGGTTCCGCCGCTGAGTTTTCCTGACGCGGTAAAGGGAAGAATATCGGAGGAAAAGGAGATTCCGCGTTCCTTCATGACCGAAACCAGTTCGCCGATAGGTCTCTGAGGAAGACGCCCTTCACCTGTGAAGGTGACCTTATGGCAGAGAGAACAGGCA
>CALWYM010000015.1 GCA_944385775.1 uncultured Oscillospiraceae bacterium
CTCACCCAATATTGAAAGCAAAATTGTGTGCTCCGAAGCGTCAAGAGGTGAGTTTTCCGCGTTTATGCCTATAACACCGTACACCCTGTCACTGACTCTGAGGGCAAGATACAGGTACTTTGCCTCAGAGTGAGTGTCGGTTGTGGCGCCTGCCATGGTGTTGTTGGTAAGTACCCACTGGGCGGCTGCTGTTTCCTTTTCCGTATTGTACCGCTCACCGGCTTCCGGACTGAAGAAATGAGGCTCTGAGATTTTGCCGTCAAGATTATCGAACATTACTATGTCACGACCCAGAAGCTTTTCAATCTGTTCAGCGGTGGAATTTATAATGTCGTTTCTGTCTTTTGCCTTAGAAAGAAGCCTGTCCGTATCAAAAAGTATCTTTATACGCTGGGCGATTTTTGCCGACTGACTTGTCTGTTCCTTGTACCTTGTGGCAAGGGTTCCCGTTACATATGCGGAGATAAACATAACAACAAAGGTTATGGGATAGCCCGTTTCATAAGCGCGAAGTGAAAATCTGGGAGTTGTAAACAGGTAGTTGTAAAGAAGAACACCGGCAATGGAGGAAATAAGGCTGTATATTTTGTTTGAAGTGCTGAGGGAAACGAGAAGCACTCCTAAAATATAGACCATGATTATATTTGCCCCGGTAAAGCCAAGCCTGTAAAACAAAAGCCCCAAAAGAGTGGCGGCAAGCAAAATTCCAACGCTTCTTAAAATGTTTGTATCGACGCTAAGGTCGAGACCGGACCTTAAATGCTGAGACCTGTACGCCGGGTCGGCGCTGTGGTCCGGGATTATGTGAATATCTATTTCCGGAGCGTAAGAAAGCAGCTGCTCTGTCAGGGGCGGTTTTCCGAAAAAGTGCCTTTTTGTAACGGCACTTTGTCCAAGAACTATTTTTGTTATACCGGCAACACGGGCAAATTCAGCGATCTGGTATGCCACGTCCTCACCGTAAACAGTCTGAGTCGTGGCGCCGAGCTGCTGGGCAAGCTTTGTATTGTCGCGCAGCCTTTTTTTATTTTCCTCACTGACAGCTTCAAAATCAGGGGTTTCCACAAAAAGAGCCGTAAAACGGCTGTTAAATGCCCTTGCCATTCTGGCAGCTGTGCGGATAATCCTTGCGTTTGACGGGGCGGAGGACAGGCAGGCAAGAATATGCTCGTCGGTATGGAATATGGTATGATCCCCAAATCTTCCGGCGATAAGCCTGACCCTGTCGGCACAGCGGCGAAACGCAATTTCCCGCATTGCGGTAAGCTGCTCCAAAGTCATTTCGGAGTAGCCTGTTCCCATTTCACGAAGGTGCTCCATGAGCTCCTGAGGCTCCACGTCAATAAGCTCAACCTGGTCGGCATTGTCAAAAACGGAGTCGGGGATCCTGTCCCATGCCGTAAAGCCCGTAATGGAAGATACTATGTCGTGGATACTTTCAATATTTCCCACGTTAACAGTGGTATAAACGTTTATACCGCTGTTTAAAAGCTCCTCCACGTCCTGAAAACGCCTTTTATGGCGGCAACCCGGAGCATTTTTATGGGCAAGCTCGTCAATGAGAATCAAATCCGGGTGAAGACGGAGGGCGCCGTCCAAATCAAATTCTTCTGTGCCGTTTTGGTTAACAGTTGGCAAGACCTTTAGCCCCTCCGTCAGGGACAGTGTGTCACCTGAAACGTGGGGGGCTATATATCCAACAAGCACGTCGGCTCCACGCTCCTTGGCGACGGAACCCGCACGGAGCATGGCTTTTGTTTTACCGCTGCTTTCAGCGTAGCTGAAAAATATTTTAAGCTGACCTCTCTCCGATATGGACATTCAGTTCACCTCAAATCCTTCGCAAAATAACCTTACTTTAGATTAAATCGCGTGAAATTTAAAATGTCAATTCCGGAAGCCGAGTTAGGAAAATTTCTTTTTAAGCATAAGTATAAGTTTATCTCTGACTGGAAGCTTTACATCTTCTGACCACGCAATATACATGGATTCGTTTCTTTCGGTACAGCTTACGGAAAGACCGAGAAGCTCCGGAGAGGAGAGCTGAGGGCAGTGGAGCTTTATGACTTTTACATTGGCGGACAAACCGGCAAAATAATCCTCTGTCATAAAGACAATATCCACGTTACCTATTTCAAGACTCCGGCATATACTCCTGGGACTGCCGCAGCTTAAAGAAAAGGTCATATTATCACGTTCTGAGCACAAATCAAATACATCGCCGGCGGACTGAAGCAAGAAGGGCGACTCTGAGGCTATGCGCAGCGCGGCTACGCTATTTCTGCCGCCGGAACGTCTAACCGATTCAATTATTTTGTCTCCACGGCGAATAAGCAGATCCAACAAAAGAAACACAGCAAGCGCAGGCAGAATCAAAACGACAGCTTCCATATTCAGTACCTCAGCAAAAATGTTTGCTGCTGCTATATCTTAAAGCATTTGGAGACTGCCTTATGCGTGCCGAGAATTAAAACAGAGCAGCCTTTATAAAGCTTCTTGTCAGGAGTGATGTTCATGTCGAGCTTTCCGTTTTCACGAATGCCAAGTACGTTTATGCCGTATTTCTTTCGTATGTCCAGGTCAAGTATGGACCTTCCGTGCCAGTTGGACGGAATCTCAAGCTCAAACAGGGAATAGTCGCTGTCTATCTGGAAGTAATCAAGAATGTACTCAGAGGTACACCTTATGGCAGTCCATTCGCCGAGCTGCTTTTCCGGGAAAACGACCTCGTCTGCGCCGTTTCTCAGAAGGAATTTTTCGTGAACGGTTCTTGACGCCCTGGCAATAACCTTTCTGGCACCCAGCTCCTTAAGAAGTGAAGCTGTTTCAAGGGAGCTCTGGAAATTATCGCCTATGGCAACGATACATACATCGAAATTGCGAACTCCGAGGGAGCGAAGAAACTCCTCATCTGTGCTGTCGCCAATCTGAGCGCCGGTAACATAGGGAAGTGCCGCGTTTATACGCTTCTCATCATTGTCAACGGCCATGACCTCGTGACCAAGCTCCCTGAGCTTCATGGCAACGTGACGACCAAATCTTCCCAGTCCAATTATAAGTACAGATTTCATATTAATCCTCCTCATCCAACATTAAGCTTTTCCTCGGGCAGTCGTGAGTAGCTCTGATTTCCGTGAATTGTTGCGAATATCAAAGTCAGACCGCCGACACGACCGATATACATTAAAGAAATAAGGATAAATCTTGATACAAGACCAAGTCCCGGGGTGATTCCCAGTGAAAGACCAACAGTACCTATGGCAGATGCGGAATCATACATACAGGCAAGTAGGGGAAGATCCTCAATCCGGCTTATGATAAAGCCGCCTGCCAGGCACAGGGTAATGTACATTGTGAAAATTGTAGCTGCGCTTTTAACGGTGTCATCGCTGACCCTGCGTCCGAAGAACTGGGGATTTTCCCTTCTGCGGAAAACAGAGACCGCGTTTGACAGCATAACGGCAAAGGTTGTCGTTTTCATACCGCCGGCGGTGGAACCGGGAGAGCCGCCAATCAGCATGAGAAGTATCATTATAGCAAGACCTGTTTCGCTTATGGCGTTAAGATTAACCGTATTGAAGCCGGCAGTTCTTGGGGTAATAGACTGGAAAAATGAGCTAAGAAGCCTTTCCGTAAAGGGTCTGTCCCCAAATTCAAAGAAAAAGAAGTAGGCAGCCGGTATGATTATAAGCAGAGCGGTAGTTACAAGAATTACCTTGCTCTGGAGCTTATACCGGGAAAAGCGGTGCTTATGGACTGAGATGTCCTCCCAGGTCATAAAGCTAAGACCGCCTATGACTATAAGTGACATTACGGCTATGTTTATAGCAGGGTTAGCTACAAAGTATGTTATGGACGAATACTGCTCTCTGACGCCCATCAAATCAAAGCCTGCGTTACAAAACGCGGAAATGGAATGAAACAGCGCGTACCACAGTCCCGTTATAAGACCAAATTCCCTGCAAAAGGTGGGAGCCATTATGGCAGCACCAAGCAGCTCAAATATTATGGTGCCCTTAACAATAAAGCCTGTAAGACGTACTATACCGCCCATTCTGTGGGCGGAGACAGACTCCTGCATAATGCTGCGTCCCTTAAGACCGATTTTTTTACCCGAAAGCTTCGCTATTGCCACAGCAACAGTTACCACTCCCATTCCGCCGATTTGTATAAGCGCAATTATTACAACCTGACCGAAGGTGGACCAATATGAACCGGTGTCCTGAACGACAAGACCCGTAACGCATACAGCGGAAGTAGATGTAAAAAGCGCGTCAACAAAGCTGGTCCACTGACCGCTTTTACTTGACACAGGCAGAACCAAAAGAAAAGAACCTAAAAGTATCACGCCGGCAAATCCAAGAATAATTATCTGAGAAGAACTGAGCCGTCGGGTGATTTTTGGCATAAATTTAACCCCCTTATCGAGCAACTTAATTATATCACGATAACTGTGAAATGTGCATAAGTTTGAAAAGACTACAAATTAAATTTCCATAAAAATATAAGTTGGTACGCAAAATATATCTTGACATATAATACTATGTGTGATATAGTTATTCCCGAAAGGAGGAAAAGTAATGGACATACAGCTTAAACGGGGAATATTGGATGTTTGCGTGCTGAAAGTTCTGGCAGGCGGAGATTCATACGGGTATCAGATTATCAAGGATCTTTCAGACCACGTAAAAATCAGCGAATCAACTCTTTATCCAATCTTAAAACGTCTTGAGGCGGCAGGAGCACTTACGGTTTATTCCAGAGAGCATAACGGCAGGCTGAGAAAGTATTACAGCATAACAGATGTGGGACGGGAGAGGATAAAAGTTTTCCTTTCCGAATGGGACGAGGTAATGAGAGCCTACGACTTTATAAAGGAGGAGCGGCATTGAATAAGAAGGAATTTATAGAGAGACTTTGCATGGGTTTAAAAAGTCTTCCGGCAGATGAGGCGCAGAAAACGGTTTTATTCTATTCTGAGGCTATAAACGACAGGATGGAGGACGGCATGACAGAGGAGCAAGCCGTTGCGGCAATGGGAAGCATATCGGAGATAGTCCGGGAGCTTTGCGGAATTGAGTACACCGAGAGCGAAAGCGCAGACAAGGTTAGCGCTGAGGACGATAAGGTTACGGAATATACGGCAGCTGAAAGTATCAGTGAGATTGAAATACGCAGAGGAATGTGCGTAAACCTGGTTCACTCCGTCGACGGGCTTATCCATATAAAATCTCTTACCGGAGAGCGGTTTATTGTCAGTCCCGGTGGTAAGGGGGAGATTATCGTTACAAGAGCTGACGATGAGATTTTCAAAGGCGATTTTCAGAAGCTCAGGAGTGTCCATGACGTTGTGGAGCTTGTAAGCAGCAGCTTAGTAAATGCGCTGAAAAGCTTTGCGTCCATTGATATACAGCTGGAGCTGCCCGAGGGCTGCGATATTAAGCTCAGGCTTGGCTCCGGAAGCAGCGTAAGGGGCAAGGGACTTTCCTTCGGGGATATTTCCTTTAAGGCAAGCAGCGGAGACATAAAGGTTGAGAATGTAAAAGCCTCAAAGGTTGCCTTTACAACAGCCAGCGGAGATATAAAAATCGGTGAGCTTACAGGGGAGCAGGTTGTGTTTAATTCTGTGAGCGGTGATGTGGAAATGGAAAACAGCTCTGTTTCAGATACGATATATGTCAGGTCTGCCAGCGGAGATATTGAGCTCGACGGCGTTTCGGCAAAGGGAGCCACGACTCTGACAACAAGCGGTGACCTGTCATTGGCAGGGGGGAATTTTAATACCCTCTCCCTTAAGAGCACAAGCGGTGATATAGACATTTCCGGAACAGGCATTAAGGAAAAGCTTGCTGCCGCTACCATCAGCGGGGATATAACAATGGAAATTGGAGAGGAGTGCCCACTGATAAAACTTGAGGCGGTCTCAGGCAATGTGGAGGCTGAAATTGCGGGAAGATACAAAACTGAGGTCAACTCAGTATCAGGTTCCTGCCGTGTAATTAACAGCACCACAGGAGAAACGGAAAATAGGCTTACGGCAAATACTGTCTCAGGCAGCATAAAAATTGTTTGCGGCTGAAAAGGAAAATATTACAGAAAAGACCCCGACCGAGGTGAAACTCTGCCGGGGTCTTGCTGTACCAAATTAATTTAACAGACGGCAGTTTATCTGAAGCTGTAATACACCTTACCATTTTCCAGCTCGTACCCCTTGTACTCAGCCAGCTCAGATACGGTTACAAGCTGATAACCCTGGTCTAAAAGCCATGGGATAATGGTTTCCGAGGCCTCAACGGTGGAACTGTAAAGGGAGTGCATAAGAATAATGGCTCCGTCCAGCTTTTCGGTGGATTTTACGCTTTTTATAACCTTGTCCGCGTCTAATGTTTTCCAGTCAAGAGTATCCACACACCAGCTTATTATTGGAAAAGCAATGGTGCTTTTAACGGTGTCATTTACGTTTCCCCCCGGAACACGCACCAGGGAGGCGTTGTGACCTACCTGCTCACGAATAATGGCGTTTGTACTTTCAATTTCGTTTAGAATACCATCCGAGGAGAGCTTTGTAAAATTTTTATGGGAGTAGGAGTGATTTCCTATCTCACAGCCCATCTCATCCATTCGTGACAGAAACTGAGGCATTGTTTTAAGCCGTGAGCCCACCTCAAAAAAGGTTGCCACAACTCCGTACTCCTCAAGAAGGTCAAGAAGCTCGGGAGTGTGGGTCAAATGGGGACCGTCGTCATAGGTAATTGCCACCATTGGCTTTTCGGGGTCAATTCCCCGTGGATATTCAGGCTCCGGCGGAATAAATACCTGAGGCCAAAGCAGCTGGGCAAGCTCCGTAACAGTCATGGGTTCCTTAGAAAAGGACAAATCCGTAAGAGTGGTTGCCGATGTGGTAATGCCGATAAAATCACCTTTCGATGTAACGGCAGGAAGACCGGCAGGGGCGACGCAGGTAGTACCGAAATCGGTTGTGCGACCGGAAGCGGCGACCTTTTCAGAGATGACATAGACCACCTCTCCCTTTTCATAAACAGTGATTTCGCCGGAAAAGAAGCTATTTCCTTTTGGCATTTCAAGATAGATAATCCCTTTTTCACTGTCATAGCCCAGAACGGACAAAGGTGAACCATTTACAGTAAGTTCAACGGCGCCGTAAATTCCCTCAAGGGATGCAGTTCCAACACCGTCTCCTATATATGTCCCTGTGACAGAGGGCATGGAAACACCGTCAATATCCTTTGGAACAAGGGTAAAGAGCTTGTCGGAGAAGTTTTCCCATACCTGATTGGCTGAGAGAAGGGCACTGTCCATGGAGACAGTGTATCCGGCGGCAATGGCGGTATTATACTCCACAACACCTGTATCCACGAGAAACTGAATTACGGTGTAGTTTTCGCCTTTAAATTCAAGTCCCATAAAGGTGTAAAAGACCTCCGCAGCCTCGCCCCTTGTTACGGGGGAGGCGCCGTTTCCGAATTGACCGTGGGTAAGATCTATAGAGTCAGAAAACAGGGTGGTTTCCTGGTAGGTGTATTCTGACACATAACCCAGAGAGCGGAGCATAAGGGCAGTAAGGTCACGACCTGTAATGGTAAGATCCGCACCCAGAAGGTTTTCAGAAATCCCTTTTGTAATGCCGGATTCATAGGCATATCCCACAATACCGGTCGCCCAGGAGGCAACGTCTGTAAAGGGCATATCATAGGAGTTAAGGTCACATTCACGGCTGTGCCCCAGAGCTCGGACCAACATTGCAATAACAGACTGACGGGTAATATCGTCGGAAAGACCGTAGTCCACAGTACCGTCCGGCAAGGTGCCGTATCCGTTCATTATTCCGAGAAGACTAAGGCTTTCGGCATAGGACACCGGAGGCTGGGGAAGGGAACTTCCACCGGAATATTTAGGTAAGTCTGCGGCGTATGCCGGAACGTATAGGGAAGCGGCAGTAGTCAGAGATACCACAAGAGCACAGCATATAAGTATATATAAAAATCTTTTTCCCATGGGATTACCTCGGTTCAAATTAAGGACTCCAACTATTATATCACAAAAGTGTCTCCGCTTAAAGACATATTTTTGCCTTATCAGACAAATTTTTCACATGACAGCAAACAAAATAATATGCTAAAATAAATTTAGATTTAGATTTTTTGGGAGAGGCTTACATGAGTGAGGTACTGGAGAGAAAGAAGAAAAAAGTTTTTCCGAAATGGATTTTTTTGGGGGTAATACCCGTATTTTTTATAATTTTGTATTTTATTTTCGGCTCCAGCAGGGAGCTGGCAGATTTGGCGGTAAAGTATTTTTCCAGACCTTTGCGCGATTTTCTCGGCACTGCCTGCAGCTTTGTGCCCTTTTCCGTAATGGAGCTCATGTATGTGGCACTGGGAGTGTTTTTAATAGTATTTACAGTGAGGACTGTAATTCTCACAGTTAAGGCGGAGAAAAAACTGCTTTTTCTGGGAAAAAGACTTTTGATTGTGATTTTGATTGCGTTTTATCTTTTAGCCGGATATTTAAGTCTGTGGGGGATAGATTATCAGTCTTCCTCTTTCTCCCAAAGGGAGGGTTTTGTCACGGAAGGAATATATGTAGACGACCTGTATAACGCCACCAAATTCTTCATAACTCGGGCGTCAGAGCTTTCCGGCAGCGTAAAGCGTGATGAAAACGGTCACTTTGCTGAGAATATGGATACTTATTTTGAACAGTCATATTATGTTTATGATAATCTTGAAAAGGTTTTTCCATCTCTCAAGGCTGAGAGCCGTATGCCGAAGAAAATGTTATTTTCCCATATAATGAGCCTTACGGGCTTTACAGGGGTGTATTTTCCATATACCGGTGAGTCGAACATAAATATTAAAAACCCGGCGCCATTTATTCCGAGCACCATTGCCCACGAGCTTGCTCACCAAAGGGGAGTGTATTCGGAGCAGGAGTGCAATTTCCTCGGGGTGGCAGCCTGCGTGACCTCAGGTCTTACGGTGTATGAGTATTCCGGATATCTTGCCGGCTCGGTATATCTTATGAACGCACTTTACGGCGCGGATTATAACAGATGGCAGGAGCTCAGAAGTGAGATTTCGGGTTATATGCTCATTGACTGGAACGACAATAACAGTTATTGGAACAGTCTTAAGTCTTCTGTGACGGAGGTTTCCGAGAAAATATATGACGTTTATTTAAAGGCAAACGGTCAGAAGCTGGGTATAAGCTCCTACGGAGCCTGCGTGGACCTTTTGGTTACATATTACCTTGGCGGAGGGTTCCAATGAACCGTTGATAAGTATGCCATTATGTGGTACACTGTATTCATAAGCTGGGAATAAACCGTTTGGCTATTGACTGTAACGGAAAATAATAAAAAGGGAGAGATAAAAATGCTTGAAACAGGAACAAAGGCACCTGATTTTACACTTTTTGATAAGGAGGGAGCAACAGTAAGGCTGTCAGATTTTTTAGGCAAAAAGGTCATTTTATATTTCTATCCCAAGGACAATACGCCGGGCTGTACCCGTCAGGCCTGTGCTTTCGGAGAAAGCTATGAGGAGTTTAAGAGCCTTAATGCGGTAGTTATAGGCATAAGCAAGGACTCTGTGGCGTCCCATCTTAAATTTGCCGAAAAATACAGTCTGCCCTTTATTCTGCTTTCAGACCCTGAACATCAGGTAATAGAGCAGTACGATGTGTGGAAGGAGAAAAAGCTTTATGGCAAGGTAAGCTTTGGCGTTGTGAGATCAACCTATATAATTGACGAAAATGGAGTTATTGAAAAGGCTATGCCCAAGGTAAAGCCAGATACAAACGCGGCGGACATACTTAAGTACCTTAAGGGGGAAAGTAAGTAATGAAAAGAATACTGCCTGTTTTGCTTGCGGTTTTATTGCTGGCGTCAGGCTGCAGCGGAGGGAATACGGACGTGGAATTTAAACAGATAGACCAGGAAACGGCAAAAGAGATGATGGACTCCGGCGAGGCGGAGGTAATCCTTGATGTAAGGGAGCAGAGTGAGTACAGTGCGGGGCATATTCCCGGGGCTGTGCTGCTTCCACTGGGAGAGATTGACGAGCAATCGG
This sequence comes from uncultured Oscillospiraceae bacterium, assembly GCA_944385775.1. Classification (GTDB taxonomy): domain Bacteria; phylum Bacillota; class Clostridia; order Oscillospirales; family Oscillospiraceae; genus RUG626. The sequence goes on from CALWYM010000015.1 coordinate 10,092, forward strand.
CGTCTCAGGTCATACCTGATAAGGATACCGTTGTGCTTGTCTACTGCCGCAGCGGAAGAAGAAGTGTCTCCGCTTCCCAGAAGCTTTCCCAGCTGGGTTACAGCAATATTTATGAGTTTGGTGGAATAATTGACTGGAGTTACGATATTGTAAAATAAAGAACAGGAGGGAAAATTCATATGGAATATGAGATTAAAGGCGGAGAATTTCCTGTTGTTATCTGTAAACTGCGCAGTGGGGAGCAGATGATTACAGAGAAAGGGTCCATGGTGTGGATGAGCCCTAATATGTCAATGGAGACAAAGGGCGGCGGAATCGGAAAAATGTTCTCCAAGGCATTTTCAGGCGAGAGTATGTTCCAGAATATATATACCGCAAACGGAGATGGGCTTATTGCCTTTGGTTCCAGTTTTCCTGGTAAGATAGTTCCTATTGAGCTTTCCGGCGGCAGGGAATTTGTACTTCAGAAGAGAGCTTTTCTGGCATCGGAGATTGGCGTTAATCTGTCAATACATTTTAATAAGAAGTTTGGCGCAGGTGTATTCGGAGGCGAGGGCTTTATAATGCAGAAGGTCTCCGGAAATGGCACTGTATTTGTGGAGATAGACGGCGAGCTGATTGAATATGAGCTGGCAAAAGGTCAGCAGATGATTGTAGACACGGGTAATGTGGCAGGCTATGACTCCACTGTTTCGATAGACATTCAGCAGGTGCCGGGGCTTAAAAATAAGCTTTTGGGCGGCGAAGGGCTGTTCAATACCGTACTTACCGGTCCGGGGAGAATCTGGCTTCAGACAATGCCGGTGTCGTCAGTGGCGGCAGCAATAAGACCATATATTCCAACAGGTAACTGAATAGTAAAAATACCGGCAGGCGAAAAACCTGCCGGTATTTTTTACGTAACCACATTTGGCTTAAATATATTTCGTCAAAGTTGGGGAAAATGGTTTTAGCTGTTGACCCAATGACGAAATTTTACTATAATGATGGTACAGCCGGGGACTTTTTGATAGGAATTTGTGAGAAATTGACTAAAAAGGACCGAATACTTAAAAGGCGTCAGTTTATTTTTGAAAGGAGACGGAGAAAGTGAGATACATCTGTAGTGTGTGTGGTTATGTTTACGATGAAGCTAAGGAGGGTGTCGCCTTTTCCCGGCTTCCGGACAGCTGGCGCTGCCCGGTCTGCAAGGCAGGGAAAAGTGTGTTTAAAGCTGAGAAGCAGCAGGAACCTGCAGCGTCGCAGACTGTCGGGGATGAGATACAAAACGATATGACAGAGCTTACTGCGGGAGAAATGGCAGCTGTGTGCTCTAATCTTGCCCGTGGCTGTGAGAAGCAGTATAACAATGAGGCAGCTGCGCTTTACCGGGATATAGCGGCTTATTTTACCGCTGCCATGCCGGAGGAAAAGGAAGCGACTATTGAAAAGCTGGAGAGGCTTTTGCAGCGTGAGCTTTCGGAGCTTTATCCCAAATTTTCCGCTGTGTCAAAAGAAAATGGAGACAGAGGAGCCCAGCGTGTATGCGTTTGGGGAGAGAAGGTTACGAATATGCTTCTGTCTCTTGTGAGTCAGTATCGGGAAATGGGAGAAAGCCTTTTAACGGGCAAAAAGGTGTGGCTTTGTACTGTCTGCGGCTTTATGTTCGTAGGGGACAGACCACCGGAGATTTGTCCTGTGTGTAAGGTGCCGGACTGGAAATTTACTGAAGTGGAGGGGAGGAAACAGAAATGAAAAAGGTTGCAGTTAGAAATATACGTCTTTGTACCAAGGACTGTCTTTGCCTTTATGTGTGCCCGGTGGGAGCGGCGGATACAGAGGACAGCATAATAGATGTGACGAAGTGTATCGGCTGCGGAGACTGTGCAGCGGCCTGCCCATCAGGAGCAATTTCAATGGTGCCTGTGGAGTACCCTCCTCAGCAGCCAAAGAATGATCGTGTCCTTGAGAGCGCGGGAGCACTTACTGGCAGCAAGGCTCAGGGGGAGAAAATCGCATCGCAGCTTTCGGAAACAGATAAGGATGGGCTTTCCCGGCTGATGAGCGGTATTGCCATGTCGATACGTCTTGTAAATGAGGACCTTTTCCGGGAAAGCGGGTATATGCTTCCTCAGAGCAAAAATGCTAAGGAGTTTTTGGAGAAGCTCACAGCCGATCCTCCCGGAAAAAATTTTCCTGTTGACAAAGCCAGAAGGCTTTTGGAAATAATTCCGTGTAATGAAAAATCAGAAGAAAAGGAGAAAATTAAAATGAACAAATATGCAGGTACCCAGACAGAGAAAAACCTTCAGACCGCTTTCGCGGGTGAGTCACAGGCGAGAAATAAGTACACATTTTTTGCTTCCGTTGCGAAAAAGCAGGGATTTGAGCAGATAGCGTCACTGTTTTTAAAGACGGCAGATAATGAAAAGGAGCATGCCAAGCTCTGGTTTAAGGAACTGGGTGAGCTGGGCGACACTGCGGAGAATCTGCTTAACGCAGCCGAGGGCGAGAATTATGAGTGGACAGATATGTATGACGGCTTTGCCAAGACTGCTGATGAGGAGGGCTTTCCTGAGCTGGCAGCACGTTTCCGCCTGGTAGCCGCCATTGAGAAGCATCATGAGGAGCGTTACCGCGCGCTGCTTCGCAATGTGGAGACAAATCAGGTGTTTGCAAAGAGCGAAGTCAAGGTCTGGGAGTGCCGCAACTGTGGTCATATCGTAGTGGGTACCCAGGCTCCTGAGGTCTGCCCCACCTGCAACCACCCCCAGAGCTATTTTGAGGTTAATGCTGAAAATTACTGATATATCAGCTCCGTAATTTTTACGGTAGAGTACAAAAAAGTACCTGTGACCGATAGTCACAGGTACTTTTTTGCAATATAATAAGTCTTTTACAGCTTATGGCAGATTGTCAGTTGCAATGGTACAGCACTTCTTTCCCAATGCTTTTAGCATATTCAATTTCCTTTTTTACAGATTCACCAATGTACCCGTTAAGGTTTACAACGTAAATGCCGTCGCTTAAATCTATTTTGGCATAGTGAGCTTTTTCAAGCCCAATCAAATCTATTTCTGTCGGAATCATATCGTTATCACAGTAAACGCACTGGAGAATGTTATACCCATTTTGCGTTTCAAGGTTATACGCAATTTCTCTCATCTGTTGGGCAAAGCGCATACTGCCGCAAATTGTATATGTTTTCATATGAATACCTCATAAGCTAAAATTAAATTTTACACTGCTGTCATTTATTATATCATGTAAAATCAGACCGGACAAGACTGTGGTAAGATGATATAATGAAATGTGCTTGTCCTTAAAGTCCCAATGAGCTATAATGTGGTAAAAGGCAAGACCGATACTTAGTCAGGAGCGTGAGGTATGAAAGAGAATAAATACGACGATGAGATATTCTTTGAAAAATACGGACAGATGCTCCGTTCTCAAAAAGGACTTGAGGGAGCGGGAGAGTGGTACGAACTTAAAAAGCTTCTCCCTGATTTTAGGGGAAAAAGGGTGCTGGATTTAGGCTGTGGTTATGGCTGGCACTGTAAATATGCCTCCGAAAATGGGGCAAGGGCTGTTTTAGGAGTAGACATATCGGGAAAAATGCTCCAAAAGGCAAAAAGTATAAACAGTGGAGAAAGTATCAGGTACAGCTGCCGTGCCATGGAAGATTTGAGCTTTCCGTCAGGCAGTTTTGACGCAGTGATCAGTTCTCTTGCCTTTCATTACGTAAAGGATTACGGTTTACTTGCGATGAATATCTCAAAATGGCTCAGACCAGGCGGAAGTTTTGTCTTTTCAGTGGAGCACCCTGTTTTTACAGCCTACGGCTCCCAGGACTGGTACTACGATGAAAATGGCAATATTCTTCATTTCCCTGTGGATAATTACTACTATGAGGGGCAGAGAGAGGCTGTTTTCCTGGGGGAAAAGGTTATTAAATATCACAGGACAGTGACTACCTACTTAAATACTCTCCTTGATACGGGCTTTGAAATAAAAAGGGTGGTGGAGCCCCGACCGCCGGAAAATATGCTGGATATTCCCGGAATGAGGGATGAAATGCGCCGCCCGATGATGCTTTTAGTATCGGCAGTTAAAAAATAATAAATAGTACAGGGACAGCTAAATGCTGTCCCTGCCATGTTATGGTAAGCTTATTCAAAAACAAAGAAAGGCACTAATCGTCTTCGTCGTCATCGGAGTCTGTTATGGTAAAGGTAATGGACTGCTGGGAATTTTTCAGTTTAGCTCTTTCTGACGGGGAGAGGGAGGATAGCAGCCCAAAATTGCCGCAAAATCCGCACTCCCATTGGTTTCCGTGGATTATTACAGGTGCGCCGCACCCGGGACAGCGAACATTAACCATATATGAATTTCCTTTCTGCGTCGTAATATGCTTTTATTTATGCTACTATTATGATATACTTTTAAGAAAAAGTCCAGAAAAAGGAGGACAATGTATGAGTATTTTAAAAAGTCCTGTTAAAATAGGGAGTCTTGAGCTGAAAAACCGTCTTGTAATGCCGCCCATGGCAACCTCAAAGGCGGGTGATGACGGGAGAGTAAATCAGGCGATTTTGGATTACTACGAGGAAAAATCCGCTGGTGGATATATCGGTCTTATAATAACAGAGCACAGCTATATTGCCATTGAGGGAAAAGCCGGAAGGGGACAGGTTTCCGTATCTGATGACGAAGATATTGAAGGACTGAAACGTCTCACCGATGTTATCCGTCAAAATGGCTCCCGGGTCATGGCTCAGCTTAACCACGCCGGTGGAGCGGTCAATAGGGAGATTACCGGAACGGAGTCTTTGGCGCCCAGCGCTGTTGTCATGCCAAGAACAGGTAACGTGCCGTCGGAAATGACCACAGAGCAGATTAAAACGGTGGTGGAGCAATTTGCAAAGGCTGCTTTAAGGGCAAAAAAAGCCGGATATGACGGTGTTGAAATCCACTCAGCCCACGGCTACCTTTTAAACCAGTTTTACTCTCCGTTGACAAACAAGCGTAAGGACTGCTATGGCGGTGAAAGTGTCGAGGAGCGAGTTACTCTCCACCTGGAGGTTATAAAGGCTGTACGCAGCGCCGTTGGGGAGGATTATCCCGTTGCGCTCAGGCTGGGAGCCTGTGATTACAGGGAGGGTGGATCTACCATTGAGGACGCTGTAAAGGCGGCGAAGATTTTTGAGGCTGCCGGAATAGATATGCTTGATATTTCCGGGGGCTTCTGCGGATATGTTAATCCTAATTCTACCGAGCAGGGCTATTTCCGTGAGATTACGGAGGCTTGTAAAAAAGCTGTAAAAATCCCCGTTATGCTCACGGGAGGAATCACAGAGCCGGAAGCGGCGGAGAGACTTCTTAGTGAAGGCAGCGCTGACCTTATCGGTGTGGGGCGTGCGATTTTAAAGGATTCTCTCTGGGCAAGGAGAGCTATTGAGGAAAGCGGTTTGTAAAAATGGGTATTCCTTTAATTATTGTTGTGATTATGGGAATTTTTGTTTCCGCAGCGGTGATTTTTGCGTGTTATAAAAAAGAGAAGAGTGAAAATGTCCGCTCTAAAATTAAAATTTTGTTTTTGACAGCCGCATTTGTGCTTGTTTCCGTGATAAGTTACTTTATTGGCTATAAGACGGCTTATGACAGAATGGAAAAAAGCATGGGTAAACAGGGTTACCAAAGTACAAATTTGGATATTGAGCTTGCAGGCAAATAAAAAACAGGACCGGGGAATCATTTACCATTCCCCGGTCCTGTTTTTAAATACAGGTTTATTTGTTACTGATTATAATAATTGTACGCTCCCGCAGCCCATTCCAAAATTTTGTCGTAGTCCACGCCTTCTTCGGGAACATATGTTACTCCGTCAATTTCCAGGGAGGTTGACCCGAAAAGAATTACAATTTCGTGACCGTTAATCACTTTTTCCCGTGGATTATAAGTAAAACGGTATATCCACTCCTGATTGAATTTTTCCTCTGACGGAACTATCCTCATTTCTGCGATTGATCTGGTTGTACCGGCGTTATCAGTGTAAATGGGCTCTTTTTCAGAATATTCCGCAAATTCCAGTTTAACAGATGGCGCGGTGCTGATTTCATCCATAATATTATTTTCCTGTTCGTCAGATTTACACCCTGAAAGCACCAGAAAAATGGCACATAGCATGGAAATCAAAATAAGTACCTTTTTCATAATAAAATCCTCCGTAGAGGTAATTATACTCTGAAGATACGACTAAGTCAAAGAGAACTGCGCCTGAATATTCTGCAATGGGGCAAAAATGCGGAAAGATGTCGTATTAATCGCTGTGGTTAGGTACAGCCCAAGGGTGCAAGAGGGCTTTGCACTCATTATTAAATGCAACCGAAACTAAGTAGGTATATTCTTGGCTAGGAAGAGTTCCCTGTGGGAATTCCAACCATATGCTATCCTGTGAGAAATAAAGGTATTTCGTCTGGAAAGCAGTTTCCATTTCTTCCTTCACCACCGGGTCAGCGGGACCAGAGCCGTCCTTCTCAGCTATGTCTAAGAGCTCCTTAACAATATCCTCCTCTGGGCAGACAAACAGATCAACAAGGGGAATATTAATCCCGTTCTCACGATCAAAGGCGGCGCAAAGGTTGATTTCCTGAACAGTACTTCCGCTGATTGTTTGTGTTAAGGTCGTCCTAAAATAAAAGACTTGTTCATTGGAGGCAGAAGGGAAAGTCTCTTGTCCGACTACGAAGGAAGAAAATGCCTTGGGGTTTGCTTGGTACGCTGTCCATGCCCGCTCCAGTTCTGCCTGCAAGTCATATAGCTTGCCCTGTTTTTCGTAGAATTCGGCTACATGGGGCTTGGCTGCTTCGCTGAGGTCATCAAAGCTCTCAATATTTTCAACATAGTGATTTTCCGGACCATTTGGAGCATCCTCCCGGAGCAGCTCAATACCGTCCTTGGTTTGATAGGTAGTGCCGAAAGAGCTTGTTTTCCACACATCCAGTACAGTACCATCAGACAAGACGGCAATCTCCGGAATCAAGTAGGCATCTATTCGGATGAAAGGGGCGGCATGGTAGGCTTTTACCTGCTTGCCATCTGCTGTGGTAATAGAACCGACCCGCCCTTCATAGAAAAAACTAACACGGACACCTGTGTGAGGTGCGACCTTGTAATTATCACCATCAATATGGTCCATACCAAAGATACGGGTATTTTCTTCCAGCAGGACAGCCACTTGGTTACCCTCGTTCGTTTGCAAAATGAGAGCCGAGGGAGTAGCTTCCACTACCTCACCAGAAATGCTGCCTTTATTACCACAAGCAGACAGAATCAAAAAGAGAAATAGAGAAATCAATAGAAATAGCCGCTTTCTCATGGAGGACTCCTCTCTTGAATGTGAATGAAATGTACTGATTAAAAGGTCTGCTGCAACGAATTTGGGTTTATTTTTATTGATATAAAAATTATACACTAAGTTATGCAAAAAGACAAGGGCAGTTACTTCGCTGCCCTTGTCCATCAAACTATATTCTCAATAGAAATGACAAATCCGAACACACTACCCACTTGGATAATGTAATTCGGATTATCATTATTTGGTCCGAGTGACAGGATTCGAACCTGCGGCATCTTGCTCCCAAAGCAAGCGCGCTACCAACTGCGCTACACCCGGATAGGTTTTCAATCTGACGCATAAGCTAGAATAATATATTCTAACAAAAAAGTCAATAGTAATTTTAAATATTTCTTTAAGGTTAACTATTAACATTTGGGCGCTGTTATGATAATATTCATATCTAGTACACAATATTATGACAACTTAAAAAACGGAGATATGTTCTATGCGTATGAGAAAGAAGCCAAATCTTGTTCCGAGAATGGCTGCCTGTGAGGATTTACTTATAAAAACACCCGAAGAGCTAATGGGAGAGTGGTTGGAGGTTTACTCCGACTATGACGAGCTTCATCTTGAGCTGGGCTGCGGCAAGGGCAGGTTTACCGCGGAGATGTGCGATCAAAACAGAAACGTATTTTTTGTGGCTGTGGAGAAGGTGCCAGACGCCATGGTGGTGGCAATGGAGCGCGCCAAGGCCAAGGGACTTACAAACGTCCGCTTTCTTGATTTTGACGCCGCTAACTGCCGCTCTATTTTTTATCCCGTAGAGGTTGACAGAATATACATTAATTTTCCCGACCCGTGGAAGAAAAACAAGCAGTCAAAGCGCAGACTTACCGCCAGGTCATTTCTTGACATCTACGAGGTGATTTTAAAGCCCGAGGGCGAGATATGGTTTAAAACTGACAACCGTCCCCTTTTCGACTGGTCTATCGAGCAGTTTACGGAGGCGGGCTGGGAGCTTGACCAGGTGACAAACGACCTTCACAAAGACGGCGTATGCGGTGTTATGACTGACTATGAGAAGAAATTTTATGAACAGGGAATTCCCATAAACAGGCTGGTTGCTAAAAAGGTGGGTATTGAGTAATGAGTATAAGATTTTGGGCGGCGCTTTGGGCGGCAAAGCTGTCCGTTCCTCTTTTGAAGATTACAAAGCACAACGGCACAAATTTCCCCGGTGAGCTGGCACTGAAAATATGTCCCGATTTTCTTAAGTATATAGGTAAGCCGGGAAAAATAATAACCGTCACCGGTACAAACGGAAAGACTACTGTTTCCAATCTCATATGCGATATTTTGGAAAAGAGCGGAAAAAAGGTTTTAAACAACAGAGCAGGATCAAATATAAATTCCGGAATTTCCACGGCTCTTTTAAACGGAGTATCGGTTTTTAACAGACCACGCTATTCCATGGCGGTCCTTGAGGTGGACGAGCGTTCCAGCAAGCGGATTTACCCCTATGTGCAGCCGGATTATGTGGTTATTACGAACCTTTTCAGAGATTCCATTATGAGAAACGCCCACCCTCAGTATATTGCGGATTTCCTCACTAACAGTATTCCTAAAAAGAGCAAGCTTATTTTAAACGCCGATGACCTTATTTCTTCTTCAGTTGCTCCGGGAAATGACCGTGTGTACTTCGGCATTGACAGAATGGATACCGATGTTACGGAGTGCATAAACCTTATAAATGATATGCGTATCTGCCCACGCTGTTCGGGAGTTTTAAAGTACGAGTATTTGAGGTACCATCACATAGGAAAAGCCTACTGCCCGGAATGCGGCTTTAAGTCGCCGGAGTACGACTATGAGGGCATGGAAGTGGATACCTATAACATGAAGATGACTGTTAAGGATAAGAGGGGAAGTAAGGAATATCCCCTTCTTTCCGACAGTGTGTTTAACATTTATAATGAGATAACTGTCATCGCGCTCATGGGTGAGCTTGGAATGAGCCAGGATGAAACGGTAGGCTACCTTAGTACTATGAAAATAATAGAGTCAAGGTATAACGAGGAAACGGTAGGAAAGATAAACCTTATTATGCAGATGGCCAAGGACAGAAATGCCCTTGCCTGCTCACGGGCTTTTGACTATGTTTCGAGCCAGCCCGGGGAAAAGGAGCTTTTCCTTATGATGAATAACCTCAATGACGAGAAAAACTGGTCTGAGAATACCTGCTGGTTATATGACTGCGACTTTGAATTTTTAAACAGGGACAATATATCCCATATTGTGTGCACAGGACCGAGGACAAAGGATTACAGGCTAAGACTCAACCTTGCGGGAGTGCCTGACGAGAGGATAAGCTGCATGGAGGACGAGTTGGAGGCTGTCAACCTGCTCAGGCTTAAGCCGGGTACCAGCGTCTATATGTTCTACGGTACCGATTCGCTGAGCCTTGCCTTTAAGGTTAAGGAGAGCATTGAAAAGAGGGCAAAGGAGGAAGCAAAAAATGACGATAGAAGTGCTTTATCCTGAGGTAGCCAACCTTTTCGGAGATCTGGCAAATGTGGACTATCTGGCAAGAAGCTGCGGTGCTCAGGTTGTCAGGACCTCTCTTAAGGAGAAAGTCAGGTTCCCAGATGAGGATATTGATTTAGTATATATGTGCGGCATGACTGAGAGGAGCCAGAGTCTTGTGAGAGATGCTTTCAGACCTTATGTGGAGGCACTCAGGGAAAGAACGGAAAAGGGTGGAGTTACCCTTATTACCGGAAACGCGCTGGAGATTTTCGGGCAGTATATTGAAAACGATGACGGCAGCCGTGAGGAAATGCTGGGTATGTTCCCTACCCACGCCGTTCGGAGAATGATGAGCAGATATAATTCGCTTTACCTGGGAAAACTTGATGATTTTAAGGTTATCGGATTTAAGAGCCAGTTTGCCCATTCCTACGGAGACAATCAAAAGGGATTTTTGGAAACCATCAGGGGAGCGGGGCTTAACCCGGATACTATGGCTGAGGGAATTCGGGTGAATAATCTTATGATGACGTATGTTCTGGGTCCGATTCTTATTTTAAATCCGCCACTGGCGAAGTATGTGCTTCAGCTTATGGGAGTAACCGAGCCTAAGCTCGCCTTTGAGGAGCTTAGTATGGACGTATATAACACCAGACTGAGGGAGTTTTCGGAGCCAACCAGAGGTTTTACCTACGGATAAGTTATTACAGGAGAGGCTTGTGTTGCTTTTTGAAACACAAGCTTCCTTTTTTATATTAATATGTAATAAACTTGAAGAACTGTTTTTCATATTTTATTGACAATATAAACAGAATTGTCTTATAATAGGAAGTCAGATAAGTATTTGTGTTTTGAAATTTTCGGAAAAAGAAAGTTTTTAGCAAAATATGGAGGAAAATATGAGCTATACAATTCCAATAGGACCGTATCATCCGGCGCTTGAGGAGCCGGTTCATGCACGTCTCAAGGTAGATGGTGAGCGGATAGCTGATGCAGAGGTGTTTATCGGATATAATCACCGTGGTATCGAGAAGCTTGCTCAGGAGAGAAATTTTATTCAGACTCTTGTTTTGGTTGAGAGAGTTTGCGGTATTTGCAGTCATTCCCATTCGCTGACCTACGCAATGGCGATAGAGAATATTGCGCAGATGGAAGTACCGAAAAGGGGACAGTATATAAGAGTTATAGTTGAGGAGCTGGAGCGAATCCATTCTCATCTTCTCTGGCTGGGCATAGCCTGTCACATTATAGGGCATGACAGTCTTTTTATGCAGATTTGGAACGACCGTGAGCGCACGATGGATACTCTGGAGGCACTTACAGGAAACAGAGTCAACTATGCCATGAACACCATCGGCGGAGCAAGGCGTGATATATCTGATGATATGAGGAAAACAGTCCTTGAGGCAATGGACGATCTTGAAAAGAAAATGGGACCGATTACCCATTTCCTTACAACGGACAAGACCGTTGCAATGCGCACAAAGGGTGTAGGTGTTCTTACAACGGAGGACGCGATTAAGCTTGGCGCTGTGGGACCCCATGCGAGGGCTTCAGGCGTTGACATGGACGTAAGGCGTGATGCGCCCTATTGCTGCTACGATGACTTTGAGTTTAACGTACCGGTAGAAAAGAGCTGCGATGTGTACGCCAGAGTTGTTATAAGAGTGCTTGAGATTTTTGAGAGCATTAAGATAATCCGTCAGGCTATTGATACACTGCCTGAGGGACCGATTAACCTTGGAAATAAGATACCCAGAGTGCCGGCAGGTCAGTTTATTGCACGCCATGAGGCGCCGAGAGGTCATCTTGTATATAAGGTCATTACAGACGGCGGTGTTAATAATTACCGTCTCAGTATCCACGTGCCTACCTTTAAAAATGCGCCGACAGTTCCGGTTATGCTCAGAGAAAACACGGTTGCGGACGCAGGACTTATTGTGGCTTCCATTGACCCGTGCTTCTCCTGTCTTGATAAGTAAGCTATGCATGAGATGGCAATAACCCAGTCCATTCTGGACATATCAAAAAAGGTTGGGGAGGAGCACGGCGCAAAGCGCATAAAGGAGGTACGCATAAAGGTAGGCGAGTACTCCGGCGTTGTCCCTCAGTGCGTCAGATACTATTTTGATGTTATAAGCAAGGGTACAATATGCGAGGGGGCTGTGCTCAATATAATGAAGCTTCCCGTTAAGATATACTGCAACAACTGCAATGAGGAATTTGAAATAAGCCGGTACCATGTCAAATGCCCCAAATGTGCCGGTACAGATATAAAGATGACCCAGGGAAGGGAATTTTACATTGAAAGCTTGGAGGTAGAATGAAATGGAAATCAAGGTGATGCACCAGATCCTTGACTGGAATGAGGACGTAAGCGACGCCGTTAAGGCAAAGCTCAGAGAGCATAAGGTTTGTCTTATAAATGTTATGGGTTCTCCCGGAGCGGGGAAGACCAGTACGCTGGTGGAGCTTATAAACCGACTGAGGGAAAAGTTCAGAATCGGCGTTATCGAGGGAGATATTGCCGGTCAGATAGATGCGGAGAAAATTCACGCTATGGGTATTCCGGCGGCTCAGATAGATACTGACGGAGCCTGCCATATAGAGGCAATGAGCATACAGAATATGCTGCCTGAGTTCGATCTGGAAAATCTCGATGTTATTTTTGTTGAGAATATCGGAAATCTTGTTTGCCCCGCTGAGTTTAATATCGGTGAGAGTTTCAGAGTGGCGCTTCTCAGTATTCCAGAGGGTGACGACAAGGTTGTAAAGTATCCGCTCATGTTTGCGGAAACCGATGCCCTCGTTATGAATAAGTATGACCTTATTGAATATTTCGGTTTTGACGATAAGCGAGTTGAGAATGACGCCAGGGAGATTAACCCTGATGTGGAGGTATTCCGAGTTTCCGTAAGGGATGGAGTTGGTCTCGATGAGCTTGCGGCATGGATTGAGAGAAAGGTAGATTCGTTCTATAAGGAGGGATAAAAGTTGGAAAAGAGAAGTTTTTCGTCCTGGCTGGGCACTTTTATTCCGTGCTTTCTGCTGTGGTTGCTTCTTACCTGGTCTCTGGAATTAAGGGAGATTATTCTCGGTGCGGCGGTCAGTGCCATTGTGGCATGGTTTACCGCAAGGTTTTTTATACATAAAAAGCCATTTTTCCTGTTAAATCCCGTCAAGTGGGTACACATGGTTGTGTATGCAGTTGTTCTGGTGGTGGAGGTTATCAAGGCGAATATTGCAATGGCGGGCATTGTTCTTTCTTCAAAGTGCAAAACATGCCAGTCCGGTATTGTACTGATTCCGGCAGGGGAGGACATTAAAAGCGACTATGCCCTTTCCACAGTCTCAAACGCGATTACCCTTACACCTGGCACTATTACAATGGACGTAGCCGAGGATAAAACCGGGAAAAATTATTATTATGTCCACTGGCTTGACCTTCAGGAAACTGATCCTGAGAAGGCAGGAGAGATGATTAAGGGCACACTTGAAAAATACGCAGGGAGGATATGGAAATGACGGCATTGATTATCGGCGCAATCATATTCACTGTATTTGACCTGGGGCTTCTTTTTGTGGTTATAAAGGGACCCACGGCGGCTGACCGTATGTGCGCAGCCGACGCTCTTGATCTTGTAACGGCGCTGGCGCTTGTACTTTATTCCCTTTATTCAGGAAGAGCCATATATCTTGACATTGCCCTGGTAGTAGGTCTTCTGGGCTTTGTGGGAACGGTATTCGTTGCCCGTTATCTGGAGGGAAGACTATGATATACGCTATTTATGTTTTTATTGCGATAGGCGTGTTCTTTTCCTTTGTAGGAACTCTTGGTGTTATGCGTATGCCTGATGTTTATGGAAAGCTTCAGGCTTCCACCTGTATCGCCACCATGGGAACACTTTCAATCACCGTTGCCGGAGTGCTCTATGCGATCCATGCCGGAATGGGAGTAAGCGTCTGCATTAAGCTGGCAATACTCCTTCTTTTTGTGTGGGGCACAAATCCGGTGTCAAACCATGCCCTTATTAAGGCCGCATACAAGATGGGAGTTAAGCCTTATAAGGAGTTTAAAATCGACAGTTATAAGGAGGAAGAAAAGAAATGAGCGGTATCCTTGTGACTGTACTGAACACCATAGTAATTATAGGAGCGGTAGCCTCGGCCGTAGTTGTAATAAAGGCTGAGAGACTTATTGACTCAGCCATTGCGCTGGCTGCCGTCGGAAGTTTTATGGCTCTTGAGTTCATACTGCTTCAGGCACCGGATGTTGCCATTGCCGAGGCAAGCGTAGGTGCTATTCTCTCAACGGTGCTTTACATAATCGCCCTTAAGAGAGTGGGAGAGGATAAAAAGAAAGGAGACAAAAAATGAAGACTAAGAAGGTTGTTTTGGCTGTCTCCCTTGTCCTTATCCTTGCCTGCGGGGTTTACGTCTCCGTTGTTATGGGTCAGAGCGATCCTACATATGACGGAACGGGAACTGATGTTGTGGGACTTATGGAGAACCCGGAAAATTTTGATAACTCCAATCCTGACGGTATTGCGTCAATAATTGTTAACGAAAACCTCAGCGAAACTGCTGCTGATAACGTGGTTTTCAGCGTGGTTTTCAATTTCAGAGGCTACGATACAATGGGCGAGAGCTTTATCCTTATTGCGTCTATTGCCGGTTCCCTTGTAATTCTTCGCAAGGCTAAGAGGAAGGAGGAGAAGTAAGATGAAAAAGGTAAAGACAAAGCACGTTATAGTTAAGAGTGCGGCAGATATTTTTATGCCCTTTGCCGCTGTTTTCGGCTGTTACGTTATCTTCCACGGCAATACAAGCCCGGGAGGCGGATTCCAGGGAGGAGTTCTGGTGGCGTCGGCAGTTATGCTGACCTTCCTCGGGTACGGCGCTGCCGGTGTTTACAAAAGATTTAACAGGGACTTTCTCCATAGCAGCGAGACAATCGCCGAGATTATCTACATTATAATTGCCGTTGCCGGAGTTATTGTGGGACTTAATTTTGCCTATAACTTTGTCTTCGGAGGAAAAAAGTTTGATACAAGTATGCTGATGAACGACGCTGTCGGCTACCACGTCCTTACCGGTATCTCCTATCTGCTGTTTATGATGATCAGCGTGTTGGGCGAGACTGACGATAAGGAAGAAGAAAGGGAGGAAGAGGAGAAATGATTCTTGTAAATTATATTGGGGCTTTTCTGCTTATTGCCCTTGG
>CALWYM010000016.1 GCA_944385775.1 uncultured Oscillospiraceae bacterium
TAAGCAGTAGGTCGGGGGTTCGAGTCCCTCTTGGCGTGCCAATATAATATGGTGGATGTAGCTCAGTTGGTTAGAGCACCGGATTGTGGTTCCGGGTGTCGTGGGTTCGAGTCCCATCTTCCACCCCATGCATTGACACCATCATTATGATGGTGTCAATGCAGTAAAATCAAGCTTTCAAAGGGATGTAGCCAAGCGGTAAGGCACAGGACTTTGACTCCTGCATTCGTGGGTTCGAGTCCCGCCATCCCTGCCAGTAAATGCCCCAATAGCTCAGCAGGTAGAGCACCGCCCTTTTAAGGCGGGTGTCCGGGGTTCGAGTCCCCGTTGGAGCACCATGTGGTCGCAAAATTATTTTGCGACCACTCTTTTTATATGTTTCATAATTCAATATTTTTCGGAGAGTTAATTTTTAAGGTTGACTCTCCGATTTTCTTTATTCACCAAACCGGCGTTTGCAGAATATATTAAAAGAGAATGGGTACTACTTAATTTCTGTTGCTGAGGTGATATATATGTGTGGAATCGCAGGTTTTTGTGATTTTAGAAACAACTTTCTTGTTGACAGGGAAAAGTGGCTTGATACCCTTGTTTCGATGAGGGAATCGCTGGCGCACAGAGGAAAGGACCAGACGGGGGAATATCTCAGAAGAAATATTGCTCTGGCTCACACAAGACTTTCCATAAGGGATATTGCCGGTGGCAGACAGCCTATGGTCAAACACGCGGGAGACAGCGACGTGGCTATTGTATATAACGGTGAGATATATAACACAGAGGAGATAAAGGCAGAACTCGAGAAAGCAGGTTACGAATTTAAAACGACTTCAGATACAGAAGTTATTCTGTCGGCATACATACATTACGGCAGAGGATTTGTAAAATTTTTAAACGGGATTTTTTCCTTTGCCATATGGGACGGAAGAAGGGACTGCCTGCTTTTGTACCGTGACAGAGCAGGTGTAAAGCCGCTGTTCTATACTCTTCAGGGCAGCCTTCTTGTATTTGGGTCGGAAATTAAAAGCTTATTCTGCCATCTCCAGATTAAGCCTCGGGCAGATGATGACAGTTTCAGGGAAATTTTTGGCATTGGACCTGCCAGAACTCCCGGCGTTGGTGTTTTTAAGGGTATAAGGGAAATAAAACCGGGCTGCATGGGTGAATTTTCAAGAAACGGATTTGATGAAAAGGCATACTGGCAGATTTCCCCGAAACACCACGATGACAGTTATGATGATACCGTTGCAAAGGTACGGTGGCTTGTAGATGATGCAGTAAAAAGGCAGATGGTATCAGATGTGCCTGTATGTAGCTTTTTGTCAGGCGGCGTGGATTCAAGCATAGTTACCGCAATAGCAGCCAGACATCTGGAGGCAAAAGGAGGGAAGCTCAATACATTCTCCTTTGACTTTGCGGGAAATGATAAGTATTTCTCACCAAACAGCTTTCAGCCTACCAGAGACCGCCCATTTGTTGATAAAATGCTTAAAATTCTCTCTGTAAATCACAGGTATCTTACCTGCGACGAAAGGGAACTGGCTGAGCTTTTGATCCCGTCAATGGAGTCCCACGACCTTCCCTGTATGACAGACGTGGATGCTTCACTTATGTATTTTTGCAATATAGTCAAGGACCACAACAAGGTGGCACTGACAGGAGAGTGTGCCGATGAGATATTTGGAGGTTATCCGTGGTTTTACAGGGCGGAGCTTTTAAACGGAGATGATTTCCCATGGTCACTGGATATGTCGGCAAGGACTGTACTGCTTCGTGACGATGTTATTGAAAGACTGAATCTGAAGGACTATTCCCATGAGCGTTATGTGGAAACACTAAATGAAGCGCCACATATAGAGGGGGAGAGCAAGGACGAATACCGTCACCGCGAGATTTCCTATCTTAACCTTAGGTGGTTCATGCAGACCTTGCTTAACAGAATGGACAGAACCAGTATGTCCTGCTCACTTGAGGCAAGGGTCCCATTTGCTGACCACAGGATAATAGAGTACCTGTATAATGTGCCGTGGCACATGAAATATCGTGAGGGTTGCGAAAAAGCTCTTCTCAGGGACGCGTTTCGGGACGTCTTGCCCCATGAGCTTTTATACCGAAAAAAGAGTCCGTATCCAAAGACCTATGACCCTGAGTACGAGGAGCTTTTAAAGGTGAAGCTGAAAAACATACTCTATGACGTAAATGCGCCGATAAACAAATTTATTGACCGAGAAAAGACCGAGCAATTTCTTCAGTCGCCAAAGGACTACGGCAGACCATGGTTCGGGCAGCTTATGGCTGCGCCGCAGATGATGGCCTATATGATTCAGGTTAACGGGTGGATGGAAAAATATAATGTAGGGTAACAAAAATCCCACAGCTTTTTAAGCTGTGGGATTTTTATATTCTTTTTATAAAACCATTTTAAACCAAATCTTTTATATCTTAGCCGCGTACACGTACAAATACACTTGTCGTTACGCTTCCTGCCGTAACGCTTATAGTAGCTGTTCCGGCTCCAACAGCACTTACGCTTCCGTCCTGAAGAATAATTATCACGTCTTCATTATCAGAAGCCCAAACCGCTTCATACTCAGCGTCTGATGGGGTAACACTGATGCCAAGTGTCAGAGTTTCACCGGTAGCCATTGAAAATTCACGCATACCCAAATCCTCGTTATTAACTCCGACAGGGCTGCCGGCATAAGTGATAACTATATTGGTCACCACAGGGGTAACGGGAGTTTCCGGAGTGCCGGTAGTACCTGGATCAGTCGGATTTGTGGGGTCATCTGTGTTTGTACCCGGATTTGTGGGATCATCTGTGGTTGTACCCGGATTTGTGGGGTCATCTGTTGTTCCGGGGGTACCGGTAGTGCCGGAATCGTCTCCGGTAATATTGTTGTGGTCAATAACGGCGTCATCACCGACGGAATTCACTCCTTCATCGGAACTGATAACGTTATCCGGTGTATCATTCTGATTATCGTCTGCGACGTTTTCATTATTGTTATTTCCGGTTACAGAGGTCACAACAAGAACTATAACAGCAGCAATGAGAACCACCAGGAGCAAAAGACCAATAACCATCTTCCATGTAGAATTATCATTTGTGACAGCTCTTACGCCTTTTTTGTTACGACGGGCGCCACAATAAGGGCACTTAGCCAAAAGACCGGAATACTTTCGGTCACATCTTGAACACTTAACCTGAGGAATAAATCCCATACAACAGACCTCCGTTTATATAATTTGCAGCCATGGAGCAAGCGTAATCTCTCATAAGTCAGAATACATTTTACAACATTATTCCCAATTCGTCAATGACAATAGTCGGCAATTCGATATTTCTTTACAAAGTCGGTGCGTTTTTGTACGGCGAAATTGCCAGGAACACTAAAATAACATAATAGTTTAATCCTTTTGCTTGAGAATTATTGTAATAACCGAAACTATATGTTAAAATTCTTAAGGTGAGGTGTTTTCCATGATTACGTACACATTTAATAATGCAGGAAAAATGCCACTGTATGAGTATTTGTATAAATGCATAAAAGATGACATATTGTCCGGAAATCTGAAAGCCGGAGAGCGGCTTCCGTCAAAGAGAAGCTTTGCGGGAAATCTGGGGGTAAGCGTTATAACCATAGAAAATGCCTATAATCAGCTTATAAGCGAGGGATACGTGTACTCATTGCCAAAGCGAGGGTATTTTGTCAGCAAAATATCCCATATCGCCAACGTAAAATCGGTAGAGCCGATAAATTATGAGAAAAAGTTACCGGAAAAAGAAAACTTTGTAAATCTTTCAGGTTCCCAGACAAATCCTAAAAATTTTCCTTTTTCCGTATGGACAAGACTTATCAGAAATACTATTTCAGAGAAAAGCAGAGAACTTATGATAACATCGCCTTCTGCCGGGGTGTATCCGCTGAGAGTCGCTATTGCAAAGCACCTTCAGTCTTTCAGGGGAATGATGGTAAATCCCGAACAGATAGTTGTGGGGGCGGGAACTGAATACCTGTATGGAGTACTTATACAGCTTTTGGGGAGAGATAAAGTTTACTGTGTCGAGAACCCTGGGTACAGTAAGGTTTACAGAATATACAAAGCAAACTGTGTGGATTGCAGATTGGTGGATATGGACAGCCGAGGCATTATTGTCGGGAATCTCAGAAAAGCCGGAGGGGATATAGCACATATAAGTCCGACCCATCATTTTCCCACAGGCATTACAATGCCCGTAAGCCGCAGGTATGAGCTTCTTGCTTGGACTAACGAGAAGGATGGCAGGTACATTATTGAAGACGATTACGACAGCGAGTTTCGCCTTGACGGAAAGCCAATTCCGGCAATGAAAAGTATAGACGCAGGTGACAGGGTAATTTATATTAATACTTTCTCAAAATCCCTGACCTCAACCATAAGAATGAGTTACATGGTGCTTCCCATTCACCTTTCACAGCGGTACGAGGAAAAGCTATCCTTTTATTCCTGTACCGTATCAAACTTTGAACAGTATACCATGGCGAGCTTCATTGATTCTGGATACTTTGAGAAGCATATCAACAGAATGAGGCTGTTTTATTCCAGACGCCGCAGCGAGGTTATGGAGATGATAGAGAAAAGTCCTTTAAGCGGGAAGTGCACAATTATGGAAGCTAATTCGGGTCTTCATTTTCTCCTGCGACTTAATACAAAAAGGGAGGATAGGGAAATAAAAAATGCTCTTGAAAAAAAAGGAATGACCATATCGGCGCTAAGTGATTACTATATGGATGGTACATCGGGTGATGAGCACACTTTTGTTGTAAGTTATTCTGATTTAAACCCTGATATATTTAAAAATGCGTTGAAAATTATAGCCGAAACCATCTGTTAATGGGAATATAAAGTTGAATTTTACTTAGATTTAACATTTATCTTATCCGATTTTAACATTATAGGTGTAAAATAAAAGACGTGAATAGTTGAGTAAAATTGGAGTGAAAACGAATGAGTATTTTATCTATTGCTACGCTGTTTGGAGGCTTGGCCTTCTTTCTTTATGGAATGAACGTTATGAGCTCAGGGCTCGAAAAAACAACGGGAGGCAAGCTTGAAAGCCTTCTTCGTAAAATGACATCTAATCTTTTTGTAAGTCTTCTTCTCGGTATGGGTATTACTATCGCCATTCAGTCGTCCTCGGCTCTTACCGTTATGCTGGTTGGTCTTGTTAACTCCGGAATAATGGAGCTTGGTCAGACAATAGGCGTTATTATGGGTTCCAACATCGGAACGACTCTTACCGCATGGATTTTAAGTCTTACGGGAATTGAAAGTGACAATTTACTTCTTAGTCTTGCAAAGCCGGAGAACTTTTCACCTATTATAGCTTTTATAGGCATCATGCTTATGATGACCTCTAAAAGCAGCAGAAAGAAAAGCCTCGGCTCTATTTTTGTTGGCTTTTCCATACTTATGTACGGTATGGAGCTTATGGGAGACGCCATGGCTCCTTTGGCGGATATGCCGGAATTTTACGAAATCCTCACTGCTTTTAATAATCCAATCCTGGGTGTACTTACAGGCGCTATTTTTACGGGAATTATCCAGAGCTCTGCTGCCTCTGTTGGTATTCTTCAGGTTCTGAGCCAGACCGGCGGAATAACTTACGGAATGGCAATACCTATAATTATGGGACAAAATATAGGTACCTGCGTAACCGCTATAATTTCCAGCATTGGCGTTAACAAAAGTGCAAAAAGGGTTTCAGTCATACACATTTCATTTAATATTATAGGTACAGTGGTATGCCTTATCGTTTTTTACGGTCTGAACGCAATATTCCATTTTGCGATAACCACAAGCGCCATTGATCCGGTAGGCATTGCGGCGGTTCACAGTATCTTTAATGTTGTTACAACCATAATGCTTCTTCCGTTCAGAAAGACATTGGAAAAAATTGCGTATATGGTTATTAAAGACGACTCTCAGGAGGAAAAATTCAGTTTTATCGACCAGCGTCTTATAAACACACCGTCAGTGGCTGTTCAGGAGTGCCGCATTAAGTCTGTTGAGATG
>CALWYM010000017.1 GCA_944385775.1 uncultured Oscillospiraceae bacterium
AAGCCGGCAAGGATTTTGCTAAGCCTGTCCCTGTTCTGCTCAAGATATGCGTAGGTGCCTGTAAACTCCGGAATAAG
The DNA here is from genome assembly GCA_944385775.1 of uncultured Oscillospiraceae bacterium. GTDB lineage: Bacteria > Bacillota > Clostridia > Oscillospirales > Oscillospiraceae > RUG626. The sequence continues at coordinate 78 of CALWYM010000017.1, forward strand.
GAGAACTCTTATGCCTCTTTTAAGGGGAGGGAGCTTTCCGGAATCTATAAGATCCTTAATTGCGCGGATTGCCTCCATAGCTGCGGAAACGCCGCTGGCGTTGTCGTTGGCGGAAGCTCTGGGGTGGCAGAGGTGAGCTGTTATAATAATTTCCTCATCGGTCTCACCGGGAATAAAGGCGTCCACGTCCTCAATGGAGCCGTCGTAAAGCTCAGCGTCTATATAGCAGCTTATTTTGACAGTTTCGCCCTTGGCTTCAGCTTCCTTAATTGCCTTTGCCAGTTTGTCGCCCTCTCTTGGGGTAAGGACGAAGCCGAAGGCGCGCTTCTGACCCTTTTCCCACCAGAATGAGGTGTAGCGAAGAGTGTCAAGCTGGTCATAGCGGTCACGGACATACTCGCCGTGGAGCACATAGTCAGTAATTATACCTACCGCGCCGCCCTTTTCGATTGCCCAGTCATAAACTTTGTTCATGTCCTCACGAACGAAGATAAGCTTGCCCTTAAGGTCGACTCCCTCATATGCCTCCGGAGAGGTGCCCTTGTCAAGCATGACAATCTCAAGGGGATTTGAGCGGTAATCGCAGCCTATGCTCTTTTGAATAATGGAGCAGTTATCGCTGTCAAAATCAGCAATTCGCCTGTAAAAAGGCTCCACAATCTCACAGTAAGCACCCTTGCAGTTCCACTCCTGGAAGCTGGGGTAGGTGTCGAAAATGGTGTCCTCATTAGCAGGGTATGACAGCACGGTGGCTGAAATTCCCTGACGGTTCAGCTTCTCGCATACATGGTTTGCAGCGGCACGGAAGCCGGGCGAGCCCTGAATTCTGTGGTAGGTGGTGACCTCCAGAAGAGTCTGGTACAGACGGTTGGGGTCAATGGTGTCAGTAATGAGCCAGGTGTTTTTCTGAAGCATTTATGGTTCCCTCGTTTCTGTTAAAATTCAGTTTTTTAATAGTTTAAAATAACACAGTTAAGTATAACATTATTTTCTCTCCATGTAAACAGGAAATAGAGCAAAGACTAAAAAATCCTGCTGTTATTGACAAGGGCATTGGTAAAATGATAGAATTACAAGGGATATATCGCGCCCCGAAAGCTCAAAAAATACTTGGAGATGGGAAAAGTGACATACAATATTAAGGTTGCGGGTCTTGAGAGGGAGCTTACTCTCTGCCCTATAAATGACAAGGTTATGATTGCCGGTTTTGTTATTTTCGGTGATGTGGAGCTTACGTGCGCCTGCGCGCGGGAGCTTTTGAAAATTGCTCCGCCCTTTGACTATATGGTCGCGCCGGAGGCAAAGGCTATACCCCTTATTCACGAGATGGCACGGCAAAGCGGCAGAAACGAGTATTTCCTTGTCAGAAAGGCACCGAAGCTTTATATGAAAGGTGTTTTTGAGGCTGAGGACCAGTCCATTACCACCGAGGGCAAACAGAAGCTTTATATGGACGGCGCGGACGCTGAAAAAATGCGTGGCAAGAGGATTCTTGTTCTGGACGATGTGATTTCCACCGGCGGTTCTCTCAAAGCCGTTGAAAATCTGGTGGAGCAGGCAGGGGGAATAGTCTGCGGAAGAATGGCAATTTTGGCTGAGGGCGAGGCTGCCGACAGAGACGATATACTGTATCTTGAGAAGCTGCCCCTTTTTGACAGTCAGGGAAATATTATTGAGTAATAAAAAAGGACGGAGTCGTTTAAGACCCCGTCCTCTTTTGTAAAAAACAGGGACAGCGGAATTTTCCACTGTCCCTTACGGTTTCTAATTAAAGGAAATTAAGCACAAGGGTAAGAACCACGAAAACAGCTCCCAACCACTTTGTAGCTTTGGCAAGCTGAGCGTCAAGGCTTTTCGCCTTGTTTCTGGCAAGAAATGAATTCTGGTTACCGCCTGCAATAGCAGAGGAAAGACCGGCGCTCTTGCCGCTCTGGATGAGCACAACAGCAATAATTGACACACAGGACAAAAGCTGTATAATAGTTAAAAAGATTTCCATATTATAATATCGTTCCCTTCAAAAAATAAGCTGTAACATATCATGCGGCACTCGCCGGACTTTAATGGTAACATAACTTTAAAGGCTTTGCAATACCTTTTTGAAAAATTTTTCCCATATTGCCTGGCAAACCGGCTGGTTTTTCAGGTTACAGGGTCCAAATCGGCTGCCAATTTATCACAATGGTATAAGGAGTGTATTTAATGTATTTTGATACTCATGCCCACTATGACGACGCCGTCTTTGACGGCGACAGAGATGAGCTTTTATCCTCCATGAAAAAGGGAGGGGTGGATCTGATTGTAAATCCAGCCTGTGACTTAAATGGTTGTGCCTTTATTTCCTCCATGGCGAAAAAATATTCTTTTTTGTACTTTGCCGCTGGCGTGCACCCCAGCGAAGCGGAAAAGGCTGGTGAGGATTTTACGAATCGGCTTGAAAAGTACCTTCTTGACCCCAAGTGTGTGGCAATCGGGGAGATTGGTCTTGACTACCATTACGAGCCGGAGACGAAGGAAACTCAGAAAAGAATTCTCCGCCTACAGCTTGAGCTGGCA
>CALWYM010000018.1 GCA_944385775.1 uncultured Oscillospiraceae bacterium
GGGCATATGGTCGCCGAAGAAAACTATCACCACAGGCTCGGGACTTTCACGGTAGGAATTTATAAACTCCTCCATGCGAAGGGACGTATCCGCAACGCCTGAAAGATAATTGTTCAGTATATTGTAGCTGCCGGTACTCATATTTGAGCCGTCAAGATAGCTCTCCTCCGGACTTGAATCCGGACTGTACGCGCCGTGGTTCTGATATGTAACGCTGAAATTAAAATACGGCACAGATTTGTCCCTTCTGTCGTACAGCTCCCTTAGTATGGAGAAGAAAAATTCATCCGAGCGGTCATCGGTATTATAGTCCTGAAGGAAGAAATATTCCTCCATTCCCAGATTCTTCTCCACATTCTCTCTGTTATAAAACCAGTTGTCCCCGGTGTGGAAACCTTCGGCGTAGTATCCCTGGCTTCTGAGATAATATACGTATGAATTTGTAGCGCTGCGGTATTCGTCGCTCGTTGTATATCCGGTTAGAAAGCACCGCTCAGTATTCACCGTACCACCGCCAAATACGTTGGCTATTATATGCCCGTGAAGACTCTCCTCCATAATCCTGTGAAGGGGCGCGTACACACTATCATAAACAGGTATCTCCGGGTGTTCGCTAAGGTCAGAATAGGCCTCCAGCATAACGGCAATTATATTTACCTTCTTCTCCTGGGGAATATCTGTCTCCGTATAGGAAGCGAGGACAGCTTTTGCCTCGTTTTCGTCATAGCCCTCCGGCGGCGTTGGAATGGCATCCTTTACCGAATGAAGAAAAGGATACAAAAAGCCCTTGGAAACATAAATCTGAAGGTCGCTCCACAGATTATACTCCGCCGTATCGTTTGTTGCCGCATCATATACGCTGTCACTGGGGTACAGTGTAAAAATGAGCGTCACAAGCACGGCAAGAGTCAAAACAGCGCCTATAATCCTGACCCACCTGTTGCAAAGCCGTCCCTTCATAAACAGCGCTCCAAACAAAACGCCGAAGGCAAAGGTGGCGAAAACTAAAATTACCCTACCCGTTACTTCAAGGGTATATCGGGAAATTATCCCTGCCGCCTCTCCGGCAAGCACAAGATCAGAAGCTAAAAGCGGCTCACTGCGGATACGGATTTTGTAGTAATTGACCAAAGTGCCGCCGTATATAATAATAGCCGAGAGCAAAAAGGCGCTCCACGCCCTGCCTGTGGCAAAATAGAAAAAAGCCACAAGCAAAAGGCAGGGCAACAGGTTAAGAGCCAGAATAAGCGGCTCTTTAAGGTAGGATAGGAACATAGCCCAGCCGGAGGCGTTAAGATACACTGAGCACACAAAAAGGCTTACAAGCCCCAGACCCAAAGCCATAAGGGCAAGCATTACGCCAATATAAATATAATGGGGAACAGTGTACTTTTTCCAGTAATTGTTGCCCTTTGAGGGACCTATCCCCCGGTTATAGGATATAATATCAAAGAAGTTCATTTTTAAAATTCAATGCCCTTGGCAATATAGCTTTCAAGCTCTGAAACTGGTAGACGCACCTGCTCCATGGAGTCTCTCTCTCTGACGGTCACGCAGCCGTCAGTCTCGGAATCAAAGTCATAGGTAACGCAGTAGGGCGTACCAATCTCGTCCTGGCGGCGGTAACGTTTGCCGATGGAGCCGGCATCGTCAAAGTCCACCATAAAGCTCTTGGAAAGCTGGTTTCTGATCTCCATAGCCTTGTCGGAAAGCTTTTTGGAAAGAGGCAGCACAGCGCACTTATAGGGCGCCAGGAACGGGTGAAGTCTGAGGACGACACGCACATCTTCCTTACCCTTTGCGTCAACAAGGTGCTCCTCGTCATATGCCTCACAGAGAAATGCCAGTGCAACTCTGTCGCAGCCCAACGACGGCTCAATTACATAGGGCACATAGTGCTCGTTAGTCTCCGGATCGAAATACTCAAGGCTCTTGCCCGAAGCCTCCTGATGGCGGCTAAGGTCATAATTTGTCCTGTCTGCAATACCCCAAAGCTCACCCCAGTCGGTAAATGGGAAGGCATACTCAATGTCTGTTGTTGCCTTTGAATAAAACGCCAGTTCCGCCGCCTCGTGGTCACGGAGACGGAGATTTTCCTCCTTGATTCCCAGCGAGAGAAGCCACTTGTAGCAGAAGTCTTTCCAATATGCAAACCACTCAAGGTCAGTTCCCGGCTTGCAGAAAAATTCACACTCCATCTGCTCAAATTCCCTTGTACGGAAGGTGAAGTTACCCGGCGTAATCTCGTTACGGAAAGCCTTGCCCACCTGGCAGACGCCGAAGGGAAGCTTTCTTCTTGTGGTACGCTGAATATTCGCGAAGTTCACGAATATTCCCTGGGCCGTCTCAGGACGGAGATAGCAGGTAGAGGAGGAATCCTCTGTAACGCCTATGGCTGTCTTAAACATGAGATTAAACTTTCTTATGGGGGTAAAATCGTGCTTTCCGCACACCGGGCACACAATATCCTCATGGTCGGCGATAAACGCATCCATCTCGTCAAAGCTCATGGCGTCCACATTTACCTCCGGGTGGGCGTCACCGATAAGCTTGTCCGCCCTGTGGCGGGCCTTGCAGCTGCGGCAATCCAGCAGCGGGTCTGAAAAGCTTGAAACGTGACCGGTGGTGACCCAAACCTGTGGGTTCATAAGAATTGCCGCGTCAAGACCCACATTATAGGGACTCTCCTGGACAAATTTCTTAAGCCATGCCTTTTTCACGTTATTTTTAAACTCCACTCCCAGCGGACCGTAATCCCAGGAGTTTGCAAGTCCGCCGTAAATTTCGCTGCCCGCGTAAATATATCCCCGGTTCTTGCAGAGATTTACAATCATATCCAGTGTTTTTTCGCTGTTTTTCATTATATATTCTCCTTTCCGCAGATGGCTTCTGCGGTTAATAAAATATTCCCGATTTTAAAGGTCTGTGTTCCCGCTGTGGACACAGATCGAGTAATTATAACATTATAGAGCTTTCCGCTCCTTTCTGTCAATGATTTACCGGCTATTGTTTACAAAAGGTTCCGTTAAATGTATAATCTAATGAAATAACATTTTCCGGAGGTCACCATGGAAGAACTGCTGAAGCTTTTAAACGCCACCTATGCCCTTCACCCAAAGATGGAGATTGGAGACGGGGTTAAATTTATTTTTCAAAACGAAATGGGTCCCGGTCATTTGGTCCCGGACATAAAGCAGGCAAAAGAACGGACAGAAGATGAACTGAAAAGCTGCGGGGAAAATAGCGAGCCCGCTCTTGAGAATCTGGGAAACAATCTATACAGACTCAACCTTCCCTCTTTCCGCGGAAAACTGTCCGGTAACACAATAGGTGCCATGTTCGCTCTTACATCGTCAATGGTAACGGGAAATAAAAGCCGTCTTGCAGAAAAGCTTTCCCTTTTAAGGGAGCTTCCCTTTCCGAAAGCCGAGGCTGAATCATTTCTTGAAAGATACACTGCCGCGGGCTGTCCCGTTCAGTCCCATTCTGAGACATACCGCAAAGAGTATAACCCGGCATATCGTCTTATTCACCGGAATTTTGCCCAAAGCCTTGATGCCTTTATAGCCGTGGAGAAGCTGGTGTCTTCTTCTCTTGAGAGGATTATAATTTCCATTGACGGGGACTGTGCCTCTGGCAAAAGCACTCTGGGGCGGCTTTTGGCAGCTGTTTATGACGGAAATCTTTTCTGCGCCGACGACTATTTCCTGCCTGCGGAAAAGCGCACGGCGGAACGCCTTTCCGAGCCTGGCGGCAACATGGACAGAGAAAGACTGTTTGACGAGGTTATAGCTCCACTTAAAGCCGGTTTGGCTCCATCCATACGCCGCTTTGACTGCCATACCATGACTTTGGGACAGTGGGAGCATTTTCCACAAAAGCGTGTGAACATTGTGGAGGGAAGTTACAGCCAGCACCCGCTTTTGCGGTCTGCGTACAACTTAAATATAGCTGTCACTACGGACCCTGAAACCCAGCTTCGCCGCATTGCCGGTCGTGACGGTGAAGGAGCCCTGCCTGCCTTCAGGGAACGCTGGATTCCCATGGAGAAAAAATGCTTTGAGTATTTTTCCACATTTGAGTCGGCAGATGTGGTAATTACCACCTGACAGGCTTCGGAGCAAGGGCAATTCTGTTTTTTAACCCCAACTTCCCTGCCTTTTCCCGGGATTTTTACCTATTGCACTCTTGTAATTGCCCGGCAAACCTATTATAATGTGTGGTGAATATTTTGCCCTTTTATGGCTGACTTTATTGAAAGGGGGGGGGAGGATTTGGACAAATGAATTTCGATTCGGCGTTTTTTATGTTTTTCTTTTTCCCGGTCCTCGCTGTGTTTTACCTTTTTTTGCCCAAAGCCGGTATCAGAAGGGTAATTTTATTTCTTTGCGGCATTTTGTTTTACGCCTTCGGTTCTTTGTCCGGCGTTTTCATACTGCTTTGCTCCTGTCTTGCAAACTACCTTTTCCGAGAGGTAATTATAAGGACAAAAAGCAAGGGCTTAATGGCGCTTGGCGTAACGGCAAACCTTGGTTTTCTCTTTACATATAAGTATCTGAGCTTTTTGATTTCCGATATTCTGGGCTTTACCATGGGTTCATTTAGTCTTGCTGCGCCTCTGGGAATTTCATTTTACACCTTTAAGGCAATAAGTTCCCTTGTGGACGGGTATAAAAAGCCGGAGGAAAATGGCGGAAATCTTTTTGATTACGGGCTGTACCTTTCCTTTTTCCCCCAGATTCTTGCCGGACCTATTACGCGGTACAGTGACATGGTTCCCCAACTGCGGGCTCCTGCCGTTTCGGCTCAGGTCTGCGCCTACGGTATGGGAAAGTTTATAATCGGTCTCGGTGAAAAGCTTATTATCTCCGCGCCCCTTGGGGCTGTGGTGGATAAGGTTTTCGCCTCCCCGGCGCTTGACGCCTCTCTTGGGTGGCTTGGGGCTGTGGGCTACACACTTCAGCTTTATTTTGACTTTGCCGGATACAGCCACATGGCAATAGGTCTTGGTGAAATTTTCGGTATAAAATGCGGTAAGAACTTTGATTTTCCCTATATTGCTGACTCTATTACAAGTTTCTGGCGGAGGTGGCACATTTCCCTCTCCACCTGGTTTAAGGATTATTTATACATACCCCTTGGCGGAAACAGAAAGGGAAAATACAGAACTGCCCTTAACAAGGCTATCGTCTTTACCCTTTGCGGACTGTGGCACGGAGCCGCCTTTACCTACGTTTTATGGGGACTGTGGCACGGACTGCTTTCCGCACTGGAAAGTCTCAGGATAATAGATACAAAGAAGCTGGGAAAGAGCTTTTTCGGAAAAGCTCTCTGCCATATATATACCCTTCTTGCTGTGTGCCTGGGCTTTGTTATGTTCCGCGCCGAAAGCGTAGAGCAGGGCTTTAGGGTTATTTCGGCAATGTTTTCCTTTGGCAGCGCCGGTGTATACACGGAAGTTTTGTTCCACTCACTTTTTACCGTCCGCACAGTTTTTCTTTTGATTTTCGCTGCAATATTCTCCACCGATTATCCAAAAAAGCTGTGGAACGCCATTCCATCCCGACCTGTCCGTGAAATTTGCGGCGGCGCCGCGCTGCTTACCGTTCTTGCAGTATCGGTAACAAGTCTTGCTGCCGGCGGTTTCGCTCCATTTATATACTTGCAGTTCTGAGGTGGTGGAATGAAAAAAACGGTATATGTGATTTTTACTATTTTGTGTTTTGCTGTTTTGGTCGTTCCCTCTCTGGGAATGTTAATCGCAGGTCCCAGCGAAGCCGGTGCCAATGAAATTCAGTCGGAGAAGCCTTTTTTAAAAACGGAGGATGGCTTTAACACACTGTTTCTATCCCAGCTTTCCGACTATGCGTCGGACCACTTTTTCCTCCGTCAGGAGCTTATTACCGCTCATAACAGCATTGTCTCGTCACTTTTCGGAGTTTCCGCCGAGGAGGACGTAATACTGGGCAAAGATGGCTGGCTTTACTATTCCTCCACCCTGGACGATTATACCGGCAGAAACCAGATGACGGTCCGTGAGCTTTACTCCGCCGCAAGTAATCTTCGGCTTATAAGTGAATACGTAAACAGCCGCGGGGCAAAGTTTCTATTTATAATCGCGCCCAATAAAAATTCCCTTTATCCACAGTATATGCCTGATTTCGGCGCCGTGGCAAAATACAGAAACGCGGACGCCGTTATGGCGCTGCTTGACAGCTTCGGTGTAGCCCATACTGACTTCTTTAAGGATTTTGCGTCTGAATCTGAGATTTTGTATTTTAAGCACGATTCCCATTGGAACTCTCGCGGCGCGGCACTGGGTGCGGACCTTATAAACAGCGCTTTCGGTCTGGATACAGATTATTACGGCGATCCCTTTACTGGCAGCGAGAGTCACACCGGCGACCTTTTTGAGATGGTCTACCCAACAGGCAGGGACAGTGAAAAAAATCCCGTCTACGGCGGGGAGCTTTCACCAACCTACGAAAACCCAAATCACCGACCTGACAGCATTACAATCAACGCTTCGGGAAACGGCGAGGGCAATCTTCTCATGTTCAGGGACAGCTTCGGGAACCTGCTTTATCCTTACCTTGCCGATACATACAAAAACTCACGGTTTTCCCGCTCCACGGTGTACGATCTTTCGGCAATGGAGGAGCTTTCAGCGGACTATGTGGCAATCGAGCTGGTAGAGCGAAATCTTCGATACCTGGTGGACTATACCCCGGTCATGCCCTCTCCTTTACGCGATGTGGCGTTGCCTGATGTAATAGGCGGTCTTACACCGGGTGAGTTTGACGAAACAGTACGTGCCCCTGAGGGTTATGCGGCATTTAAGGGCACAGCCCTGGGCGCTGATGACTATTCGCCGGTATATTTACTGCTTGGCAGCCAATGCTATGAGGCTTTTTTGGGGGCGGATGGTCTCTTTACGGTCTACGTACCGGAAAGCGCCGTACAGAGCGAATGCTTTGTGGCATATACGGTTGACGGAGAGCTTATTCTGACCCGGGCTGTATCTCAATAACTGTGTAATAAACGCATTTTTGCGTCTATTTATATGAAATCCATAAATGGGAGGAACTTCAAACACAATGAAAAAAATACTGGTTATAATGCTCGCGCTTGTGATGGTGCTGGTTCTTTGCGCCTGCGGCGGAGATACAAAGGACGCTATTGACGAGGTTGGCGGACAGGACGGTCCTACCGCCGTGCTGGAAGGTCAGATCTCGAACAACAGCGGTGATGGCTCTGAGGACCAACAGGAGAATGGGGATTCCCAAGAAACCGAGGAGACTGAAACCACCTCCGGTGTTCAGGATGCAGACATCCAGCAGGGCGAAACCACGGTTCAGGGTGAGGAGCCTTCCCAGAACAGCACCCCTGCTCAAGATGATACACCATCTCAGCCGGAGACTCCAGCACAAAACGAGCAGCCGGAAACACCTGCTCAAAATGAAACGACAGCTGATCCGGAAACTCCCGCTCAGCCCGAGACTCCTGCACAGCCGGAAACTCCCGCTCAGCCGGAAACACCTGCTCAGAGCGGCACTCCCTCTGACAGTGATACCACCTCTCAGTCCGGCACCGCACCTACAAAAGAGGAGGCCGAGAAATATATTGACCAGCCCCTTTCCAGCCTGACAGCCGCCATCGGTCAGCCCAACGGTTCTGACTATGCTCCCAGCTGCCTTGGAAACGGTGAAGACGGCGAGCTTTTTTACGACGGCTTTACTGTATATACATACAGAGAAGGCAGTCAGGAAACAGTAACCTATGTGGAGTGAGAAGATGAGAGCTACAGCCACCTTATTGGCACTTGCCGTTTTGTTTACCTGTCTGGGGCAGGTAAGCGTTGTAAACGCTACGGAAACTGAAATTCAGTCTTCCCAGGTAATTGACGAAAACAGCCCGTCTCAGGCTGTTTCACAGGACGCTGAAAATACCGAGGAAAACCCTGACGAGCGGTTTGAGGATTTAAGCGAGAGTGAGCTGTCTCTCAGCTTCAAAACCTCCGAAACACGCCACGAGGCCTATCTGTCCGGCGCCGGAGGAAGCTTCCGACCTGACAGCCCCGTAACCAGGGCGGAGGTCGCTCAGATGATTTTTAATCTTCTGGACTCCCCTCCCTCAGAC
>CALWYM010000019.1 GCA_944385775.1 uncultured Oscillospiraceae bacterium
GTACAGCAGCGTTCCACCAGGTTTTACGCATTTAGAACAGTTTCTAAGTATATCAAGCTGGATTTCAGGCAGACGTTCCAGCGTTTCAGGTTCCTTATAACGTATATCTGGCTTTGTCCGTATTACGCCAATACCAGAGCATGGAACATCTGTAATAACAAGGTCACAGTATCCATTAAGCTCGTCAAATGCGTCACGGCTATCCTTTGCCTTTGTGGAAATAATTGATATGCCAAGACGCTGGGCACCGCTTCTCACAAGTGAAAGCTTCTTATCGTGTATATCGCAGGACAGTATTTTCCCGTTGTTTTCCATCATAATGGCAGCCGCAAAGCTCTTTCCCCCGGGAGCGGAACATGCGTCAAGCACCATATCTCCCGGCTTTGGAGAAGCCGCTAAAACGGACAGATATGCAGCTCCGTCCTGAACATAAAACTCACCGTCGGCAAAGGCTCCGTAGGAAGATACTGCTCCTGATGAGGATATATTAATGCCTCTGTCTATAATTTCATTTTTTCTGACGGAGGCACCCTCTGAAGAAAGCCTTTCCATAAGGCGCCTAGGCGTAGTTTTAAGGGTATTTGTAATAAGAGTAACAGGAGATGGCGTATTATCCGCAACCAGTATTTTTTCACAAATATCAGAACCGTACTCGTCAAGAAGCATTGACACGAGCCACTTTGGGTGGCTGTACCTGATTGAAAGCTCCTCAATTTTTGTTCCAGCCTTAATTTCAGGCAGATTATCCTTTGCGCCGGCAATTTTACGCAGCACCGCATTCACAAGCCCTGCCGCTCCGCGTGAGTACTTTTTTGTAATGTTAACTCCCTCAGAAACAACCGCGTGAGCCGGTACCTTTGTGAAAAACAAAAGCTGATAGACAGAAAGCCTCAATATATCCAAAACCACAGGCTCAAAATACTCAAGCTTCCGACCTGAAAAAAAGGAAATATAGTAATCGCAAAAGCTCTCATTTTGAAGAACGCCATTCATAATATTTGAGGCAAGGGCTATGTCACGCTTGTCCATAGCGTTTTTTACAGCCGTATTGTTCAAAACCATATCAGGTCTGGCACCGCGTTTTCTAAACGCCGTCAAAGCCTCAAGAGCCAGCTCTCTAGCCGTCATAGACATATTGGGTGTCCTCTCAAATAATCCGCCGCCTTCATTCTCTTTCCGCCGGGAGCCTGAAGCTCAGTAATAACAACAGCGCCGTCCAGACAGCCCACGCAAATTCCTTCTTTATCGGCGGCAATAATACTGCCGGGGACAAAATTCCCGGTCCGTTTGGAAGCCTCAGCCTTATATATTTTAAACCTCTGTCCAGCAAGTTCTGCGGACGCCACAGGCCATGGATTCATACCGTTTATATGAGAAATAACCAGTCGTGAAGGTTTATTCCAATCAATCACGCCCATTTCCTTTGTAAGAGGTGGGGCATAGGTAACTTTATCTGTATCCTGAGGAGTCCTCGAAGCTTTCCCCTCAAAAATATCTTTTAATACGTCGCAAAGAAGATCAGCACCTATATCTGCAAGCCGTTCAAAAAGCTCTCCCGAGGTCTCGCCGTCAAGGATCTCCGTGCTCCGCTGCGCAATAATATCTCCCCCATCCATATCGTGGGACATATACATTGCCGTAACGCCTGTAACCTTATCTCCGTTGATTACAGACCACTGTATCGGAGCAGCTCCTCTGTATTTTGGGAGAAGTGAGCCGTGAATATTAACACAGCCATATTTGGGATATTCAAGAATACTATCAGGCAGAATGCGACCGTAGGCAACAACAAGAATAATATCCGGGTTTAAGTCCTTTATAATATTCAGTGCCGTACCGTCACGAAGCTTTACCGGCTGAAAAACAGGCGTACCATGCTCCTCTGCCAGAACCTTAACGGGGGGCTTTTCCAGCTTTTGTTTTCTCCCCACCGGCTTATCAGGCTGGGTAAATACGCCCACTATCTCATACCCTGTACTGTAAAGCTTTTTGAGGCAGGTCCCGGCAAAATCCGGAGTTCCCATGAAAAGAATCCTCATTCATCTTCCTCCGTATAGTTCTCAAGTTCTTCCGGGGTGAGAATCCTTTCAGCCTTTTCTGTAAAAAGGTGACCATCAAGATGATCTATCTCGTGGCAAAAGCACCTTGCTACAATGCCATGACCATCGACCTCAAAAAAGTTTCCATACCTATCCTGTGCGCGGACTTTGGCATACTCAGGTCTTGTCACAATTCCATAAACACCCGGAACCGATAAACAACCCTCCGTTCCTGTCTGCTCCCCCGATGTCTCAATAATTTCAGGATTAATAAGCTCTATAATCTGTTCCTCAGGTGACAGCTCCTCTTTGGACACGTCCATAACAAGAACAACACGTCTTAAAACACCAACCTGCGGAGCAGCAAGACCCACTCCGTTAGCTTCCAAAAGCGTCTCCCTCATATCATCCAGCAAGGTGTGTATTCTCTTGTTAAAGTCTGTAACGACACGGCTTTTTTTAAGCAGAGCCGAATCGCCCTCTTCTCTAATTTTTCTAAGTGCCATACTACGCTCCTATCTTCTAATCCGTAGGATCTGCGTCAGCATATGCCGACACTCCTCGGAATCCTTTATCTGATGAGAATTCACGTATAACATGACTTATCGTGTCACGAACTCTCTTTGTATTCTTCCCAATCAATACCAGCTTATAGCGGTATCTGTTATTTACCTTTGTTACGCCGTCAGGCGATGGACCAAGCACATTCACGGAATTACCAAAATAATATTTGAATGTATTCAGAAGCTTAACACAGCCTCTTAAAACAAGAGCCTCATCAATCCCTGATAAGCACACCGAAATCATATCAGAAACAGGCGGCGCCGAAATAATCTTGCGAAGCTCAATTTCCTTATAAAAAAAACTCTCATAATCTTGCCTTGCGGCTAAAACTATTGTCTCATTTTCAGGTGTGTAGGTTTGAATCACAGCCCTGCCCATCTTTTCTCCCCTACCCGATCTGCCCACGACCTGGGTAATTAGTGAAAAAGTCCGTTCCCTGGAACGGAAACTGCCAGAATACAGAGACTGGTCTGCGTTCATAACGCCAACAAGAGTCACGTTTTCAAAGTCTAGCCCCTTTGTAATCATCTGAGTCCCCAGAAGAATGGGAACATTCTCTTTCCTGAATCGTTCAAGAAGCTTTTCGTGGGAGCCAACCCTTGCCACAGTATCAGAATCCATACGTACCGTCTCTGTACCCGGAAAAAGCCGATTGATTTCCTCCTCTATTTTTTGAGTTCCCGTACCCATAAACTTAAGCTTTCCGCCACATTCAGGACACTTTGTGGGAACGGACTCAGAGTGACCACAATAGTGGCACATAAGCTTTTTCTCGTAAGAATGAAGGGTCATGGAAACGCTGCAATTAGGGCACATAAATGTATACCCGCACTCGCCGCACACAACAGCGCTTGCGGCACCGCGTCGGTTTATAAAAAGTATACTCTGCTCCCCTTTTGATATATTTTCGCCAAGCTCCTCTATAAGCTTTTCCGAAAAAGCACCACCATTGCCATTTCGCAGTTCGTCTCTCATATTGACAATGGAGACGTGAGGCAAATTTCTCTTGTTAAAGCGTTCTTTCAGTTCAAAATAGCTGTACCTGCCATTTTTGGCGAAATACATACTTTCTACTGACGGTGTGGCAGACCCTAAAAGCAAAAGCGCATTTGACTTAGCACATTTGTATTTAGCTACACCCCTTGCGTTATATCTCGGATTACTTTCCGACTTATAGGTATGCTCCTGCTCCTCATCTATAATTATAAGCCCCAGATTTTCCACAGGCGCAAAAATTGCAGAGCGCGTACCTATTACAACCATAACCTCACCGGATTTTATTCTTTTCCATTCATCATATCTCTCCCCCATCGTAAGGGAACTATGAAGAACGGCAACATTTTTTCCAAAGTGTGAGGAAAAAATTCTAACAGCCTGAGGTGTAAGAGATATTTCAGGGACAAGAATAATCGCCCTTTTGCCAAGGTCCACAGCCTCAGCCGCCAGCTTAATATATATCAAGGTTTTACCGCTTCCAGTAACTCCGAAAAGCAACGCAGCCTCCGGTTTATCTGAATTGAGAAGACCGGAAAGTCCTGAATACACCTGCTGCTGGTCATCATTCAACTTTATCGGTCCAGCAGTCGGTGCGTCGTTTGCTCCCTGGTATCGAAAAACCTGCCTGATTTCACAATCTAAAAATCCCTGCTTAATAAGAGTATTGACCGTTGCGGTCCGTGCCCCGGTAAACTCTGCAATATCCGAGACAGCCGCCTCTCCGACGGACACCATAAGATTCAGGACCGCAGACTGCATAGGAGCTCTGCCCTTTTTTTGCCCGGCAGCTATAACAGCCTCTTCCGGATGGACGGCAAGCCTTACAAAAGTCTCTGTCTTATCGCCTACTCTGCGGCGTCCGTTTTTATACCACATTCCAACCGGCAGCATAGACTTCAGCGCATCATAGAGAGTGCAAAAAAATCTGTCTCTCATCCATAGCGCCAGCTTTATTTGTTCCTCAGTCAGTACGGGCTCCTCATCAAGTGCGCTTTCAATAGGTTTAACTTCTTTATAATCAGAGTTTTCCTCGAGAACAAGCACAAAACCCTCACAATGATGATTTCCCGCTCCAAAAGGAACAGATACCCTGACGCCAGGCTTCACTTTTCCCCGCAGTGCTTCCGGTATAAAATACGTGTAAGGTCTGTCTATTGAGTATATGGCAGCCGATACGGCAATTTTTGCATAAGCTTTAGTTTCCAAATCGACTACTCCTCAACACAAATTTATTCTTCGCCCTCTATATGTGCGGTAATCTTTCCGTCGGCAATCTCCTGAAGCGCTATTGAAACAGGATTGTCGTTCAGAGGACTGTTTGCAGCCTCGGAAGCGGCTGAGATTTCCCTTGCCCTTTTAGCGGCTACGTTTACAAGAAGGTATCTGCTATTAACATTCTTTAAAAGCTCTGGTAAGCTTGGATATAACATCATAAAATCAAGTCCTTTCACTTGTACGTTTTTTTTCCTTAAGAATTATGTCTAATAGCTCATCGGATGCACGTTTTACGTCATCATTTACTATTACATAATCATATGTTGAAGCCTTACTCAATTCCTCTTTAGCTTTGCTAAGTCTTCCGAGAATTGTCTGCTCGTTTTCAGTCGAACGGTTCCTCAGTCGCCTTTCAAGCTCCTCCATGCTTGGCGGAGCAATAAATATAGCCACTGCCTCAGGCTTTTTCTCCTTTACCTGCCTTTCGCCCTGGACCTCAATATCCATAAAGACATCACATCCCTTGTTAATGTAAGTCTCCACAGGCTCCCTTGGGGTACCGTAAGAGTGCTCCACATATTCTGCGTATTCAAGAAACTCGTCTTTGGATATCATGTCCTTAAATTTTTCTTTAGTTATAAAGTGGTAATGGACGCCGTCCACCTCTCCGCTTCTGGGTGCTCTTGTAGTTGCTGAAACCGAGAAAAAATATTTATCAAGATGGGAAAACACCTCTTTTAAAAGAGTGCTTTTTCCGCACCCGGAAGGTCCTGAAATAATAAAAATCGTTCCCTTATTCATCTTCCGGCTCATCCTCCATAGCATTTTTTTCAAAGTGACCTGTAATTCTCGCGGAAATAGTTTCCGGCGCAATTGCAGACAAGATAATATGTCCACTGTCTGTAAAAATAACAGCCCTTGTCCGCCTGCCGTAGGTTGCGTCAATAAGCTGACCTCCGTACCGAGAGTCGGAGATTATCCTCTTTATAGGCGCCGACTCAGGACTTACTATCGCAACTATTCTGTTTTCCGCAACAGTATTTCCAAAGCCTATATTCACAAGCCTCATATTGCTCTCTCCTTACTCAATATTCTGAACCTGTTCCCTGATTTTTTCAATAACACTTTTAAGCTCAACAACAGTATGACTCATCTCAATGTCGTTACACTTGGAGCCGATGGTGTTTGCTTCTCTGTTAAACTCCTGAATAAGAAAATCAAGCTTTCTTCCGACAGGCTCATCACTTTCCATAAGGTTGCGTAGCTGCTCTACATGGCTTCTAAGTCTTACAGTCTCTTCATCAACAGTAACCTTATCTGCAAAAATCGCCGCCTCGGTAAGTATTCTTGCCTCGTCAATAGAGGTACTTTCCAAAATTTCAGTCATCTTTTTATAAAGACGTTCACGATACTCGGAGATTGTTTGCGGAGACCGCTCCTCGCAAATCCTGACCAGAGCCTCAACCTCCCCGGCTTTTCCCAAAACATCATTTTTAAGCTTCTCGCCCTCTCTCAGGCGCATGGAATTGAAATCCTCAATGGCATTTTGCAAAATGTCCGAAATATCCTTGCCAAGCTGCTCAACGTCTGCCTCCTTTTTAGTTACAAAAAGGACGTCCTGAAACTTTGACAGAGTTATTGACGTAGCGTCGTTAGGTATCCCATACTTCATACTGATTTCTTTTAAGGCATTCATATACGCATCTGCAACACTCTCATTTACGCTGATAGAAATGTCATCAGCCTTTGACGAGTCAATAGTCACAAATACATCAACCTTACCCCTGGATACATTTTTTTGAATCTGACTTTTTATTCCGTCTTCCAAAGCCGTGTATACCCTGGGAATTCGCACGGAGCAATCAAGAAATCTGTTGTTTACACTTCTCAGCTCGATAGTAATTTCCAGTTTTCCAGAAGTGCCTTTGGCGCTTCCATACCCTGTCATACTTCTTATCATAGCTTTACGTCAACCACCTGTCTGTTAATTTTTTCTGATTTTATTTGAGATTCTATTCAAATAAAAGGCAATTACCTGATTTAATCCAACATCAAAAACTATGAAAACCACTGTTGCAAACGGAAAAAGCACAAAATAACTGTTTCCCAAAATCGTCATATCAAAAACTGTTACAGAGAATAAAAACAATAGCAGCGAAAGGCTTAGATTAAAAAAACAAATCTTCAGCAAAAAACCTGCTACTCTGGACTTCACTCTTTCTGCAATCAGTTTTACAAGCGGATAAATGCCAAAAAAAGCAATGTAAATCCATACAGCTGAAATATCAGGCACAACTATAAACGAAAGTATGCCTGAGCATACATAGACGAGAATACCTGCCCTCGCTCCGTATTCGCAAACTGCCGCAATCACAAAAAGCCCAGCGACAGCGGAAAGAGCAAGCTGTCCAGTGGGAAACACTGCCGAAATATAAATAAACACAGTAGAAAATGCAGTAAATACCGCGCACAAGGTTACCCTCTTGACAGACCTTGACATGACATCACCTGCATCTGCACAACATATCCGCGCACATCATAGCGGTACAAATATCGCACATATCGTTGTTGGACCCCATTGGCACGCCATAGCCTGTCCTGCCGTACGGGTATCCTCCACCGTTCATCATATTGAAAGCTTGAGTATATTCAGGATTTCCCGGCTCCATCATTACCGCCCTTTGGAAATAACCCTTTGCCTCCTCAAGCCAGCCTTTTCGGTAATAAACACTGCCCATAAGGAAATTCCACTCGGCATTTCTGTTACTGATGGAATTAAGCATTTGCTCTGCCCCGGAAATATTGTTTGAATTAATCATCTGGCGAATCTGATAAAATTGCTGGGCGCCTGAGGAAGAACTATATCCGGAGCCACTGTATCCGCTGCCACCGGCTGATGAGTACCCGCTGCCTCCTTTTCCAGAGCGCATGCGGGTTATAGTATCATACGCCTCATTAATCTGCTTCATTTTTTCCTGAGCCAAGTCAGCCAGAGGGTTATCGTGATAGTTATCAGGGTGATATTTTCTGGCTAGCTCTCTGTACGCCCTTTTTATTTCATCATCGCTGGCGTTTGGAGATACCCCCAGAACGCTATATGGATCATTCATCTGTTTTCCTCCTGCATAAGGTTTTGGTTCATTCTTTTCATTTGTTTTTT
>CALWYM010000020.1 GCA_944385775.1 uncultured Oscillospiraceae bacterium
AAAGCGGCTCAGAACGTATGCCACAGGTACTGAGACGCAGCAAACAAAGCAGCTGTCAAAAAGGAAAGTTACCATAGTTTTGCCCCCTGAGCGCAAGGTAAAATACGCAGCATTTGTAAATGCGATAAATGGCATGAAAATAGCGAAAATTCTGATAAAATCCGAAGCCAGTATTCGTACTTCAAGACTGGTATTATAAATATGGGGAAACACCCCGGACAATGCAATGTCAAGAGCTGCGAAGAAAAGAGAAAATGCAACCGCAAAAGCGCAAAGCTTTCTTGTAGACGAAATAACTTCCTCCTCCCCCGCTCCCGAACCAAGCTTTTGACCGGTTATAATTCCCACTGCATTGCCCAGGGCAATAACTGAACAGTTAAGAAGGTTTGAAATAGTTGTTGAAATGTTTATGGCCGCCACTACGCTTAGTCCTCTGAGTGAATAGCACTGATTGAGCATTGCCATTCCTCCAGACCAAAATCCCTCGTTAAGCACAAGAGGCATACCCTTTACCATCATTGATTTTACAAGACTCATTGGAATCCTGAAACTGCTGTAAAGCCCCTTTACAAAGGGCATCTGCTTTGCGTGGGCATGAGTCCAGCCCGCAGCTATAAAAAGCTCTACAAAACGTGAGATAACGGTAGCCAGCGCAGCTCCCTCAACACCCATTGCAGGAGCGCCGAATTTTCCGAAAATAAGTATGTAGTTAAAACACAGATTAGTAAGCACGGCTATAATTCCGGCAACCATTGGCACAACCGTCTGCTCGTTTTCCCTAAGTGTACTGAAATACACGTTTGAAAGAGCAAACGGGATAATTCCCCACAGCATAACAGCCAAATATTTAAGCCCGTATGAAAGATACTGCTCCGCCTCCTGGGCGCTTCCCTCCCCTTTCAGGAAAAGCATAATAAGCTCCCTGCCATAGGAAGCGTATATGGTAATCCCGGCAAAGCATATCAGTAGACATACCAATATCTTAAAGCGTACAGTATGACGCACTCCCTCATAATTTCTGGCACCGGCAAATTGTGCAGTAAAAATACCGGCTCCAGATGTGGCCCCGAAAATACACATATTCATAACAAGAAGGACCTGGTTAACTACGGATACACCGCTCATCTGGGCTGTGCCAACCTGACCCACCATTATATTATCCAACATATTTACAAAATTGGATATTAGATTTTGAATCATTATGGGAATCGCTATCAGCATAAAATTCTTATAGAATTTTTTATCTCCGATATATTTATCAAGCATAATAGATAGGCCCTCCTTGATTTTTCGGCTGTGTAGAAATTCTATCACAACTCCCCTTAATATGCAACGGGTAAGCACTTCTTCCTTCAAATAATAAAGACCACCTAACCAAAAGCTTTCGATTAGGCAGTCTTTATAAGAATTTTTATATTTTTGTGAACTATTTAGTCTTATAATGATTCAAAATTTATTAACTTCCATATAATTTCTCTCTCAGCGCATCGTATTCTTCTCTTGTATATCCGTCAGCATTAGTCCCACAGTTAATATAGCTGCCTGCGTTTCCACCGCATATGCTGTTAATCTATAACAAGCCGTTATTTTGATAGACGGAGAAAATCAGCGCATGATTAAACTGAGTAACAGTGTAAGCACTGTAGTAACAGATTTTAGTGTTATCAAAGTCCTTGTAACTTTCCGGGTCCGTTGTGCTGAGAAGCTCACCGGAAAGTGGACTAAAATATAAAAACACACCCAAAGATGGGAAATACGGGCATGGTCCCGCAAGGTGATAAAATGCGGTGCTTGCAGAAGTTAAATACCCATGTCAGGTCGTCCTCGGATACTTCGTAGCTCTCCGCAAGGTCATTATCTTTTAGCGTAAATGCAGCCTGTTTACCACACCCTGAACAATGTGCTCTCCTTGACCGGTGAATACAACCCGCACATATAATTTTGTCAAGTTTTCAACTATAATTTGATATTTGTATGGATTTGTATAAAAAGGGCACAGTTTTAAAAACTGTGCCCTTTTTTACAGTATTAACCAATAAGCTATAATCTTACGGTCAATGCCTTTTCTATTTAAGTCATTTTATGAACTTCATTCTAAGCTCGGTACAGGGTTTTCCCAGAATCTCTTCCTTTTCTTTTCCGTCAAAGGCAAATCCATAATTCTCATAAAAACCTATCGCTCTTTCATTTCCCTGCAAAACCCAGAGGTTAACAGCGCCATACTGCCGCATTTCCCTCATGGCAAGGTCAGTAAGTGCTTTACCTATTCCCATTTTCTGGTATTCTCTTAAAACATAAACTGAATAAATCTCACCGCTATTTGTCTCGTCCTCGTCCTTACAACTGCCGTAACAGATAAAGCCCACTACTCTGTCACCATCGAGGGCGATAAAAGCATTTTCAATATTCTTCGCTCCCTCAATTCGCTTCTCAAGGGTAATGCCATTAATATATTCACTGTCAATAAGTCCGGGATATGTCTCTCTCCAGCTGCTGTAATGAACCTGCGCGACACCATCTCTCTCCCCTGCTGTTTCCAGAGGTTTATATAAAATTCCCATTTTATTTTCTCGTCATTATTCAGCGTAAAAGGCATCGTCTGGAACGCTGCCTCCGATGAGATCCGGATTAATACTGTATATTTCCATATAGAAATCCGTAAGCTCGTCCATCATGTTGTACTCACCTGACACAGCTCGTTCCTCATAGGTAAGTCCAAGGTCATCTGCCGCCTTCCTGACTTCCTCAAGCTCCTCAGACCGACTCTGTGAAAGCTCGGCAGCCCTTTCCTTTCCTGCTTCGTCGGCAGAGTCCACTATACAGCACTCATATACACGACTTCCAGTTAAGTTTTTCCAGCTTTCCGCAAGATTGAGCACAGCAGCTGCTTCGTCGGCGGTGTTTAAAAACTCAACAGTATGCGGCAAATCACAGACACAAAGAGCCCCCGGTTCTGAAATTTTCTTCGTAAGATCTTCCTCAGAAACCTCCGTAACGGTTACCTTTTCCGAAAGACCATTGTCATTTAGTAGATAATTAAGTACAAACGCACCCATGGTATCATTTTCGCCAACATAAACGGTCTTACCGTTTAAATCCTCGATTGAAGATATGCTGTTTCCATTCTCCACGACGTACATGGCATTAAAGGAGCTTATTTCCCAAAGAACGACCTCACCGCTTCTCTCATTGTATAGCCTAGCGGCGTCTGCAGCGCTTACCACCATAGCCTCCGGCTTTTCAGGCTGTGAGTCCTCTGCACCCGGGTCATCAGGGTTAGCTTCGTTTCCGGAATCTTCTCCGTTATTTTCAATCTCACTGTTCATGTTTTCGTTATTATCGGTATCGTCACCATTCTTTGAGCATGATGCCAGTGACACACAAAGAATCAAAACCAATAATATGGAAAGAAGTCTGCGCTTCATAAAAAATCCCCTTTCATGTTTCTTTGACTATTATGATGTATTTTTTCACCATTGTCAAATAAAAATAAATATAAAAAGGTCTTGAAAAGCCAGGTTAAATGTGATATATTGATTGCGTGAGATTATGCGAGTCTTTGGAGTGGGTATTTCCCACTCCTTTTTCTTGAATATGTGCAGGCAAGCTGAGAGGAGGAAAAACCTTGAGCAAAATTACCGATATTGTCACGGCTCTTGCCGAGCCTGTTTGCAAATCTCTTGATTGTGAGCTTTGGGATGTGGAATACGTCCGTGAGGCAGGCTCCTGGTATCTGAGAGTTTACATTGACAAGGAGGGCGGCGTTTCCATAAACGATTGTGAAGCCGTATCCCAGGCTCTGGATCCAATTTTGGACAAAGAAGACCCCATACCTGACAGCTATACCTTTGAGGTCTCGTCAGCAGGCGTTGAAAGGGCTTTAAAGCGCCCGTCAGATTTTGAGCGTTTTGTTGGTTCCTATGCTGCGGTGAGCCTCTATTCATCGAAAAACGGTTCCAAGGAACACTTTGGATATATAGTCTCGTATAATGATGGCGATATAACGATCAGAGATAAAAAAGGCAAGGAAGAAACATTTAAGAAAAATGAAGTGACCGGTGTGCATCTTCGAATAGAATGACGGAAACTTGAAAGGAACGATTACAAAAAATGAACGCAGAATTTTTTGCAGCCATTAATGAGCTGGAAAAAGAAAAAGGTATCCCTAAAAAGTATATGATCGAGAAAATCAGGCAGGCACTTCTCGCCGCCCTTAAAAAGGACAATCCGGGCAGCGAGGAAAACGTGTTTGTGGATGTGGACGAATCAAAATCTAAAATAGATATGTACATCAGGAAAACCGTAGTTGAAAAGCTTACAAATCCGGCTGTTGAAATCCTCCCCGATGAGGCTAAGCGCTATTCAAAGCGTGTATCCGTTGGAGATACCGTTAATATTCCTGTGGACACAAAAAAATTCGGTCGCATTGCCGCTCAGGCCGCAAAGCAGGTTATAATCCAGGGTATTAGAGAAGCTGAGCGCAGCATGGTATATGAGGAGTTTAATTCCAAGGAACACGAAATTCTCACGGGAACAGTTGCCCATATTGATGAAGCCAAGGGCTCTATAACAATCAATATTACCTCAAATTCCGAGTACACTGAGGCTATCTTAAACCAGAATGAGCAGGTTCCAGGAGAAAACCTTAAAGAAGGGGACAAAATTAAGGTATATGTTGTTGAGGTTAAGAAGCTTACAAGCGGTCCTCAGGTTATAATTTCTCGCACCCATCCTGGACTTGTAAAGCGTCTTTTTGAGCTTGAGGTGCCGGAAATAGTTGACGGAACAGTTCAGATAAGGAGCATTGCCAGAGAGGCCGGCAGCCGCACAAAGATGGCTGTATTTTCTCAGGACCCCATGGTTGAGCCGATAGGCGCCTGCGTCGGTCCCAAGGGCGGTCGTGTTTCCGCAGTTGTAAACGAGCTTAGGGGCGAAAAGATAGACATTGTAAAGTACAGTGATGATCCTGCCGAATATGTAGCGGCGGCGCTGGCTCCCTCAGATGTAGTCAGCGTACATCTTCTTGAGGACGGCAAAAGCTGCCGTGTAATAGTTCCTGACAATCAACTGTCTCTGGCTATCGGAAAAGAAGGACAAAACGTCCGTCTCGCAGCACGCCTTACCGGCTACAAGATAGACATTAAGCCGGAAAGTGAAGCTGTCCAGTAAGAAATCAGGTTAATTTATGGCTAAAAGAATTCCAACAAGGCAGTGCATGGGCTGCCGCGCCACAAAGGAAAAAAGAGAGCTTGTCAGAGTGGTCCGCTCACCTGAGGGCGAGGTCAGCATTGACCCGACTGGCAGAAAACCTGGAAGAGGAGCATATATCTGTCCCGATCCCGCCTGCCTTAAAAAGGCGATTAAATCAAAGGCTCTCTCCCGTGCGTTTGGTATAGATATTCCGGACAGTTTATATGAAAGTCTTGCCCAGCAGATAGAGGTGGAAAAATGAGTGCAGCACTTACATTTCTCGGGCTTGCCGCCAAAGCCGGACATCTGACCATAGGAGAAGAATCCTGTGGTATTGACGCTAGAGCAAAAAAAGCTGCTCTGCTTTGCACGGCTTCTGACGCTTCGCAAAATTCTGTAACAAGAGCTAAAAATTATGCCTCTGCAGCCGGTGTACCCAGTCTGGAGCTTCCCTTTACAAAGGCAGAGCTTGGCAGAATGGTAGGTCGTGGGATGCCTGGCATGCTGGCAATAACCGATATTGGAATGGCTCTTAGTTTTGCTGAAAAACTGTCTGATGAGTTTGAAGGCAAATATACAGATATAGTTGAACCTCTTAAACAGCGTTACGAAAAGGTTCAGCTAAGGAAAATGGAAAGAAAGAGACACCTTGATAATGTCAGACGTGGTAAGACTAAGAAATGATATTCATATGTAGGTATAGGAAAACAGCGCTATTTAACTAGCCCAAGCTAAATCGTGCGTGAGTTGATCGAAAGGAATGATTTTTAATGAGCACACTGATTAAATACCGAGTACACGAGGTGGCAAAGGATTTTGGTACAACCTCGAAGGAGATTACCGAGATTCTTACCAAGTACGCTACCCCGCCGAAGAACCATATGCAGGTGCTCGAGGATGCTGAGCTGGATATAATATTCGAGTACTTCACGCAGAAACATCAGGTTGAAAGCCTGTCCGCCATCTTTTCCGCGCCCGCTACGGCGTCGGACACTCAGGTCAAGCCTTCTCAGAAGCAGTCAGTCCAAAATGTAGGCTCTCAGCAAAAGTCAGGCGAACAGACTAAACAGCCCCAGCAAAATCCGCAGAAGAAGCAGGATAAGCCTCATCAGTCAAGGTCCACTCCTCAAAAGCGTGTTATTGATACTTCTGGAGTAACGATAAATATTGATAAATATGATGAGCGTTTTGAGAATCTTGCCGGTGATAAGGACAGGAATATAAACCGCTCAAGAGACAATAATAGAAAGAGAACTCAAAACCGTCCGAACCAGAACGCTGCCCAGAGCACAAAGCGTAGAAATGAAGAAAAAACAAGAATGCAGCGTCTTCAATTTGAGGTAGCAAAAAAAGCTCCCGTCAAAGTTCAAATTCCCGATGAAATTAACGTTGGTGAATTGGCTGCCAGAATGAAGAAAACAGGCTCTGAGGTTGTAAAACAGCTTATCAAACTTGGCGTCATGGCTTCGCTTTCAGATACTATTGACTATGAAACTGCTGCCCTTGTGGCAATGGAACTTGGCTGTAAGGTTGAGCACGAAGTAATT
>CALWYM010000021.1 GCA_944385775.1 uncultured Oscillospiraceae bacterium
CATTGACGCCGCCGACGTTGTGCTCATGTCAAGCAGCCTTGCCGATGTGCCGGCAGCCGTAAGGCTCAGCCGGGCGACGTTGAGAAATATCCACGAGAACCTTTTCTGGGCGTTTTTCTATAACGTAATCGGCATACCTCTCGCCGCCGGAGTCTGGATAAACATTACCGGCTGGCAGCTTAGCCCCATGTTCGGTGCCGCCGCCATGAGCCTTTCAAGCTTCTGCGTTGTGACAAACGCCCTTAGGCTCAATTTCTTCAATATAAGAAGCAGCAAACGGGATAAAATTAAAAACCCCGCTGATATATCTGCGTTTAAGCATGAAAGTGAAATAATTAAGGAGGAAAAAACTATGACAAAGACTATTACTGTTAAGGGCATGATGTGTGCAAACTGCGAAAATCATGTAAAGAAGGCTCTTGAGGCACTTGACGGAGTGGAGAGCGCCGTGGCAAGCCATGAGGCTGAAAACGTTGTGCTGACCCTGTCTTCCGACGTTCCTGAGGAGGCTTTGAGAAAAGCCGTGACCGACGCAGGCTACGAGTACGTAGGCTAACAGAAAAAGAAAAGCGCCGTGGGAATTTTCCCACGGCGTTTTTTTAGTTTTCGCTTCCACGAAGCCTTTCAAGAAGCCTTCGGCAGGCGGGCAGCAGAAAAAACGCCATGGCAAAGTTTCCGCCGCAGTGGAGTATGTCAAAGGGTATCCCCTTTATATACCAGCCCACAGCCCCGGCAATGCCGGAAATGAATATGTACGGAATAGCGCACAGAAGTCCGAAGAAAAGCCCGTAAAAGCCGGAGACAACAGCCCAGAAAAGGCGCCCCTTAATATTCCTCAACGGTACTGTGACAAGACAGAGCACCGCCCAAACGTAAAGGTAGTTGACAGCCCATAAGCCGGGACCGTATATAAAAATCTCCGCCGCCGCAAAGGCGTAGACTGCAAGAAGCATTTTCCGTCCGAAAACCATGGAGCCGGCGATTATAATAAGACTCACAGGCTCAATATTTGGTATGGACGCCATGGCAACCTGACCGGATACCATCATCGCCGCAAGAAGTCCAAGGCAGGCAATGTCCCGGGGTGAGAGCTTACCAGCCCGTTTCCAGGGTGAACTCATAGTGACCGCCGTCGGAAATGGCTACCTGGTCAACTCCGGTACTGGTCATCTCGCCGTTTTCGGTAATCTGCCACCACTCCTGCTTGCTCTCGTCGGCGATGCGCCCGTCAACCTCGGTGACGTAAAGACCGTACTGGCTCTCCGTGCCGGAAATCAGATTTTCCTGCTCCATGGCCCCGCGGAGAAATTCCTCCTTCGTTTCAATGGCAACGGTTTTTGAAACGTCGTCATAGCTGATCTGAACCTCTATCGTCTTGTTTCCCCCGGTGCCGCTCTCAAGAGTCAGAAAATACACTACCGCCAGTGCCAGCACCAAAACAAGAAGGGCTGCTGCCAGAAGCACGGCTTTCTTTTTCGTCATGTCTAATCCTCTCCTAAAAATATTTTCCCTTTTGTCAGCTGAAATTAAAGACTGACTTGCCCACCAGTATAGACCACCTTTAAACCGAAATCAACATTTTTTTCCTTTCCTTCGTTCATTTGTTTAAAAGAAAATGAAATTCCGGTTAATTTTAAGTAAAATAATATGTTACTTTTTCGGTGAAAGCCGTGTTATACTATAAGCGGTAGAAAATCTGAAGTGATAAAAAATAAAGGGGCGGGGAAAGCCCGAGGTGGATTATGGATATTTTTGACCTTTTGACATTGGTTGGCGGTCTTGCCATGTTCCTTTTCGGAATGAACATTATGGGACAGAGCCTTGAGAAACGAGCCGGACGAAGTCTCCGTGCACTGCTGGAGCAGGTGACGGCAAACCCCATGCGGGGCTTTCTTTTAGGACTCGGCGTGACGGCCATAATGCAGTCCTCCTCCGTAACTACTGTTATGGTGGTGGGCTTTGTAAACTCCGGGCTTATGATGCTGGGGCAGACCATACCCGTTATTATGGGCGCTAACCTGGGAGCGTCGGTGACAAACTGGATACTGTCTCTCTCCGGCGTAAACGGTGAGAATTTCTTTATCCAGCTTTGCAAGCCCTCGTCCTTTACGCCGGTTCTGGCTCTTATCGGAGTTGTGCTTCACAATTTTATGAAGGACCCGAAAAAGAAGGATACCGGTATGATCCTTCTGGGATTTTCCATACTCATGTTCGGTATGGAGACTATGAGCGGCGCTGTTTCCGGCGTTCGTCAGTCGCCTATGTTCGAGCATATGATAAGGCTGTTTTCAAACCCGATAATGGGCGTTGTGGTCGGCGTTACCATTACAGCCATAATCCAGTCATCTTCGGCGTCCATTGGTATTTTACAGGCAATAAGCAATTCCGGCGGTCTTACATATAACGCCGTCATACCCATAATCATGGGTCAGAATATCGGAACCTGTATAAGCGCGCTGCTATCCTGTATAGGCGCCTCAAAAAATGCCCAGCGTTCCGCTGTTATTCACCTTATGTTTAACGTGTTCTCCCTGCTTATCTGCCTGCCGCTTTATCTTATTTTGAATAAGATATTCAGTTTCAGCTTCAGTGAAAGCTACGTTACGCCTCTTTCCATCGCCATGGTGAACACTATCTACAAGATAGTTTCCATTTTGCTCATTGCCCCGTGGTACAAGGCTCTTGAGCCGGTAAGCCGCTTTATAATCCGCGGCGGTGACAGCCGGGAGGAGGACGACAAGGTTCAGCTTCTTGACGAGCGTCTTCTGGCGACCCCTGCCGTTGCCATTGAGCGGTGCAAGACTGTGCTGCTTGCCATGGCGGAGCTTAGCGTTATAGGGGTACAGCAGTCCTTTAAGATGATTTTCAGCTACGATTCCAAGTCCGCGCAGGAGATCATGGAGGCGGAGGACAAGGTGGACTACTACGAGGACAAGCTGGGGTCCTATCTGATAAAGCTCTCCTACCGCTCCATGAGCCATGAGGACAGCCACGAGGCCAACAAGCTCCAGCACCTTATAAGCGATTTTGAGCGTATAAGCGACTACTCGGTAAACATATTAAATTCGGCGGAGGAAAAGCGGGAGAGAGGTCTTGAATTTTCCCCGGCGGCTACTGAGGAGCTAAAGCGGCTCATTGACGCCGTTTCCCATGTTCTTGATTTGACCCTTAACGCCCTGAGAGATGACGACCTTAAAGCTGCAAGCCAGGTAGAGCCTCTCGAGCAGGTGGTGGACAAGCTCAAGGAGCTTATCCGCACAAACCACATTGAAAGGCTTCAGAGCGGCGTCTGCACAATCGAGATGGGCTTTATCCTCACTGACCTTCTGACAAATATGGAGCGTGTTTCCGACCACTGCTCAAACATTGCCGGCTGTCTTCTTGAAATGGTTCACGAGGACCTTGACCTTCACGAATATCTTCACAACGTGCGCCACAGCGGCGGCGAGTACGACAGGCTCTACGCCGGGTTCCTGCGGCAGTACCTGCCGGAAAAGGTTACCGACGCCACCGAGGAGCAGGAGCAGCTTATGACCGAGGGCTACGACGCGTAAATAAAAGCCTTCCCCCAAATATAGGGGAGGGCTTTTATTATATGGCGACAGGTAAAAAAGCCGGTCAGGAGGGAAAATAAAACCCTTCGGACCGGCTTTAACATTAAGCTTTTCAGTCGAGCACCATTTTTACGCAGCCGTACATTCCCGCGTCGTTACCCAAAGACGCGATTGTAATGGGTATATCCTTGCACGCCGGGAAAGCGTATTTTTTAAAGTATTTCTCCACCCACTGACGGAGAGGCTCTCCGGTACGGGAAACGCCGCCGCCCAAAACTATCATCTCCGGGTCAATAATGGCGGCAATGGTGGCAAGCCCCATACCCAGATAGTTTGAAAAACGGTTAGTAATCTCCACCGCCAGAGGGTCGCCCTGGATCGCCAGGTCCCAGCAGAGCTTGGAATTGATCTTCTCCGCGGAGCGGAGCGGTGAGGGAGTGTCAAGCTCCGCCATAACCTTTTCCGCTATATACACGTTTCCGGTGGCGGAGGCGTACTGCTCAAGGCAGCCGAAGTTTCCGCAGTTGCACCGCTTTGTCTCCGACGGG
Organism: uncultured Oscillospiraceae bacterium; assembly: GCA_944385775.1. Classification (GTDB taxonomy): domain Bacteria; phylum Bacillota; class Clostridia; order Oscillospirales; family Oscillospiraceae; genus RUG626. Next base: position 4,103 of record CALWYM010000021.1, read on the forward strand.
TTTACGGTAATGTGACCAAGCTCGCCTCCGGCGCCGTGAACGCCGTTATGTATGTGACCGTTTATGATGACGCCGCCGCCTACGCCGGTACCTAAAGTTACCATGACCATATTTAAAATTCCCTTGCCGCTGCCCTGCCAGCTTTCACCAAGAGCCGCCACGTTGGCGTCGTTGGCGCAGAGCACCTTTAAGCCGGTAAGCCAGGAAAGAGTCGACACTACGGGAAAATCGACCCAGTTGAGATTTACGCAGGAGACTACGCCGCCGTCTCTTACAGGACCGGGCACTCCTACTCCGATCCCCGCCACCATGTCCTCTGAAATATCCCGGGAAGACATATCTTCACGAATGGACCAGGCTATCCTGCCCATAATCCTCTCGCCGCCGTCCGTAATTCCCGTTTTGATCTCCCACTTGTCAAGAAGCTTACCCTCAACAGTGAAAAGACCGATTTTAGCGGTGGTGCCGCCTATATCAACGCCATATCCGTATTTTGCCATGACAACAAAATCCTTTCTGTGATTTTAATTTTCATTTACCTCAATTATGGAGCCCACGTCCCGGAGCTCTCTGCCGGGAAAATACCGAATACGGACTCTCTCTTTTTCGGTAAATTCCTTTATCCTTTCAAAATCAGGGTGACGGGAAAGGTCACCGTTAAACAAAAGCTCCTCTCCCACTCTGCCGCAGCAGCCCCCTATAAAGCCGGTTTCATAGCCGGGGAGCAGTATATGCCCCGGTGAAATAAGAAGGACCCTTACATGGGGAAGAGCCGCCACAGCGTTATATATGCCCCTGTCCGACGTAATGACAGCGTTTTCCGAAACCACGGCGGCGGAGCATTTTGTATAGCCCTGACGGACATTTACGGCGGTAAGATTTGCCGAAAGGGCGGCAGACATAAGCTCCGGCGCCGTTATGTCAAGGCGGTGAATAAAATATTTTCCCAGCACAAGGGCACAGAAAGCGGCGTTTTTCGGATAATCGGGGGAAAAATCCTCCCTACGGGCAAAAACAGCCCTTCCCCCTATACAGCACATCATCAAATCGGCATGGTCCCCTACCGCCTTGCCAAGCTTCGGCTCCTCACGGACCTTTTTTACCTTATAGCCCCGGCTCTCAATATATTCAAATACCTCATCATATGCCTTTTCCGAAAGATATATCATACTTCCACCGTTTACTCAAAACTCCTTTAGAATTTTACCACCAGTAAAAACCGGTGTCAATGACAAAAAAGTAACGACCCTGCCGCCAAAAGTAACCTTGCAGCCGTGCTCGTGAACCTTATGGGCTTTGGGGAAATTGTAAACCATGTAGAAAATTTTAGTTGACAATACTCCCGGGCAGGCGGTAAAATCCCATAATAGAAAAGGAACGGGCAGGAGTGAGAGAGATGACTACAAGGGAGCGGGTGCTTTCTGTTTTGGCGTCGGAGCCGGGGGAGTATTTTTCGGGAGAGGAGCTGGCGGCGTCTCTTGGAGTTACGAGGGCGTCGGTATGGAAAGCGATAAACGCTCTCCGCCGGGAGGGGTACCCCATAGGGGCGGTGACGAACCGGGGGTACAGCCTTTATGACGGCGACATACTTACTGCCGGGGAGGTATCCGGCAAAATAGGGGATCTTCCCATCAGGGTAGAGGTACATAAGACCCTTCCCAGTACGAATACGTACTTAAAGGAGCGGGCAGCCGCAGGGGAGGGGGAAGGGCTGCTTGTAATTGCCGGGGAGCAGACGGAAGGCAGGGGGCGCCGCGGAAGGGAATTTGTAAGTCCTCCTGGCACAGGGCTTTATATGTCGCTTCTGCTCCGTCCAAGGCTTGACCCGGGAAGAGCCCAGCTTCTCACTGCCCTTGCGGCCGTTTCCGCGGCTGAGGCAGGTGAAAGGCTCTGCGGCAAAGAGATAAAAATAAAGTGGGTCAACGACCTTTTCCTTAATAACAGAAAGGTATGCGGCATACTTACGGAGGCGGTGGTGGATTTGGAAACAGGCGGCATGGACTATGCCGTTTTGGGTCTGGGCTTTAACATTGCCCCGCCGGAAGGGGGCTGGGGTCCTCTTTCGGGGGTTGCCGGCTCGCTGTTTTCAAAAAAGCCGGAGGGCATGGTCAGGGCTTCTCTGGCAGGGGAATTTGTCAGGGAATTTTATCCCATGTACAGAAGCTTCCGCAAGGAGAGCTTTCTTAAAAAATACAGGCAGCGGCAGCTTGTGCCCGGTCATATGGTGGAGATAATCACCCCGGGAAAGACGCCGGAACGGGCGCTGGCAGTAGGGGTGGACGACGAATTTCGTCTTATAGTGCGCTTTGAAGACGGCAGGGAGCAGGCCCTTAACGCCGGTGAGGTGCGGCTTCTCCCTAAGCTCAGCTGAAAACCAAAGGAGAGTATAACATGAGAGAAAGTACACGAAATCTCACATTTATCGCAATTTTTACGGCGATTCTATGCGTAATAAGTCCGTGGGCAATTAACATAGGACCCATACCCCTTTCCTTTGCCACCGTAGCGGTCTACCTTGCGGGCACTGTTCTGGGGGGCAAAAGGGGAGCTCTTTCCGTTTTGGTATATGTGCTTTTGGGAGCTGCGGGGCTTCCCGTGTTTTCCAATTTTAAGGGAGGGCTTGGGGCTGTTGCCGGTGCTACCGGCGGATATATAGTGGGATATATCCTCTGCGCCTTTATAACGGGAATTTTTGCCGACAGGGGCAAAAAGACAGTTTTTTATGCCGCCGGCATGGTTCTGGGCACGGCGGTACTGTATGTTTTCGGCACGGCATGGTACTGTGTTGTGGCTGACGTGCCGCCGGCGCCGGCTGTTTCCGCCTGCGTTTTGCCCTTTTTGCCCGGGGACGGGATAAAGATAGCCTTCGTATCTGTTTTTGGGGCAAGGCTCCGTACCATGGCGGAGAAAAAATCGGGAAAGGAATAATAAAAAAGCCGCAGGAGAGTCTCTCTCCTGCGGCGGATTTTTTAACGCTTTATTTTTGATATAACGCTGTCTACAAGGCTTGTAAAGCGTGTGATTTCCTTTACGCTGCTGTTTTCCATCTTTTCGGCAAGCCGTCTGAGCCGCTCTACCGAATCCATCAGGCGGCTGTACGCGTTCATACGCTGACGGTTCTTGGCGCTTATCTTTGCTTTCCGCTTCTTTGGCTCCTTCACCGTGGGGATTCCCTCGGTAATGCGTACAAACTCGCCTGTCAGCAAATCAAACTCCGTGCCGGAATAGGGCGCGTAGGCGTTTATGTCTCTTTCCTCCCGGAGAGTTTTGGCGAAATTCTCACAGCACTCCGGGTCGCCGTGGTTTACGAAAACCATGGAGGGCTTTTTCTCAAAGCCGTCTACCCAGTTTAAAAGACCGTTTTTGTCAGCGTGACCTGAAACGCCGGGGAGGAACCCGATTTCCGCCTTGACGGCAATCTCATCGCCGAAAAGCTTGACCTTTTTCGCCCCGTCATATATAATCCTTCCCAGCGTGCCTACCGCCTGATAGCCGGCGAAAAGCACAAGGCACTCGGGACGCCACAGGTTATATTTAAGATGGTGGCGCACACGACCGGAGTCGCACATTCCGCTGGCGGAGATAATCACCTTCGGCGTTTCGTTATAGTTAAGAGCCTTGGATTCCTCCGTAGTTACGTTAAGGTTCAGACCGGGGAACACGAGAGGATTTACTCCGCGCTGCATGATTGCCCTTGTATCCTCGTCAAGATACTCCATGCCGCACTGAAGGAAAATGCTTGTGGCCTCGTTGGCAAGGGGACTGTCAAGGTAAACCTGAAAATCGTGCTTTACCATGGACCGCTCCTTTATCTCACGGATAAAATAAAGAAGCTCCTGGGTTCTGCCAACGGCAAAGCTGGGGATTATGACGTTTCCGCCCCTGGCAATGGTCTTGTCGATATACTCAGCCAGAATGGAGACGGTGTCCTGCCTGGGACCGTGGGTTCTGTCGCCGTAGGTGGACTCAATAAGCAGATAGTCAGTTTCGCTTACGGTTTTTGGGTCATTTATAATAGGCTGGTTAGTATTTCCCACGTCGCCGCTGAATACGATTTTGCGGACTTCGTCACCCTCCTTGAGCCACAGCTCAATGGCGGCGGAGCCCATAATGTGCCCTACGTCCGTAAACCTTATTACCATATTTTCGTTTATTGTCCGCTCCTCGCCGTAGGGTACGGGATGCATAAGGGATACGGCGCCCACCGCGTCGTCAAGGTCATAAAGAGGCTCTACCATTTCGCCGCCGGAACGCTTTAGCTTTCTGTTTTTGTACTCCGCCTCGCTCATCTGGATATTGGCGCTGTCTCGAAGCATTATGTCACAGAGGTTTATTGTGGCGTCGGTAGCGTATATTGGACCTCTGAAGCCCCGCTTATAAAGCAGCGGCAGGTTTCCTGAATGGTCAATATGGGCGTGGGTGAGAAGCACTGCGTCAAGCTCGCTCTCCTCCACAGGCAGCATTATATTCTCATAGGGATTTTCGCCCTGCTCCATGCCGTAATCCACAATAATCTTCTTGCCGCCGGCCTCTACATAGGTGCAGCTTCCCGTTACCTCGTGTAATGCGCCTACAAATGTTACTCTCATCTGTTGCCCTCCTTTAAATCCCCAATTCACTGTTTTAGGTCATACTTATATAATGGTACTGTCATTATATCATATTCATTTATTTTTTTCCAACGTAAAATCTTGAAGGTGGCACACGTTTATGTTAAACTTATGTCAAAATTCTTATGTCAAAATTCGATAATTTTTTTCCGGGAGGTATTTTATGAAAAAGCTTGACAGGGGAGAAAGACGTAACAGAAGGATTTTCTTCGTTATTCTTGCCACGTATATTATTACGATAGTTTTCCTGGGAGTGCAGATAGTGCGCTACCGTGACGGCAGCGTAAGTCCCACCGGGAGGACCGTAGCTGAATACAGCTTTATGCAGTTTGAGTGCGTTCTCGGTCTTGTGCTAATGGCGCTGCCCTCCATTGTGGAAAAAAGGATAGCCCTGCGTATCCCGGGCAATATATACATTATCTATGTGGTCTTTATCTACTGCGCCATTTACCTGGGAGAGGTCTGGAGCTTCTTTTACCGCTTCTCATACTGGGACGTTCTCCTTCACAGCTTTTCGGGTATTGCCCTGGGAGCCATGGGCTTTACCGTGGTTGAGTTTTTAAATAAGGACGAAAGGGTCAGAATGAGCCTGTCGCCGTTTTTCGTGGCGTTTTTCGCTTTTTGCTTTGCCATGGCCTTCGGCGCGCTGTGGGAGATATGTGAGTTTACCATTGACGGTATTTTCGGCGTCAATATGCAGAAGTTCGCTTTGTCCGACGGCACTCCCTTTGTGGGGAGGCAGGCTCTCAGCGATACCATGGAGGACCTTATAGTGGACGGACTTGGCGCTCTCGCCTCCACCGCCCTGGGCTACTTTACAATTATCAGGGAAAGGCGGAAGGAGAAGAAAAATGAGAGATGAGGATAAGCTCCTTGCCAACAGACTTTCGGAGCTTTCCCAAAGGTGCATGCAAAGGAGACAGTGGACCTATTCGGAGTTTCTGTCCCTGTCCCAGCAGGACGTGGCGCTGGGGCTTGACCTGTCTGCTCCCATGAGCCTTTACGGCGGATTTGACGGCAGCGAGCGTCGTATAGCCGTTTTCGGCTCCACGGAGCTTTTGGGCTACGAGGAAGAGCCGCCGGTGGACTGCGTTCTTATCCAGCCTGTAAACGAAAAATTCGCCGATAAGCTTACTCACCGTGATTTTCTGGGCTCCCTTATGGCTCTGGGACTTCGCCGGGAAATGCTGGGGGATATTGCCGTGGACGGGAAAAAGGCTTATCTTTTCTGCCTTGACAGCGTATCGGACTTTATCTGCCGGGAGCTTTCAGCGGTCAGGCATACAACGGTAAAATGCTCCGTAACAAATATGCCGGAAATTTTTTTAAAGGAGCCGGAGCAGTCCTCCGTCCTTACTGCCTCACAACGGCTCGACGGTATTCTGGCAGCTGTTTTCGGTCTTTCACGCTCCGAAAGCCAGGAGCTTATAAAAGGGGAAAAGGTCTTTATCTCAGGACGCCTTGCCAGATCCTCCTCCGCCCAGCTTAAACAGGGAGATATTGTGTCCCTGCGGGGCACGGGCAGATTCAAGTACGAGGGTATCGAACGGGAAACTAAAAAGGGTAAACTTAGAGTAATTGTAAGAAAGTACTAATAGCCTGTGTCAAAATGATACGTTCCTAATTTTTCAGTAATTTTTTTTGTAATTATATTGGTAATTTCCAGAAATTACATTGACAACTGCGCTGCGGTTGTATTATGATAATACACAAAATATCGAATTGCAAATCGTTGAAAAAAACAGCAATTAATTGTAATGATACCCAGTTTATCCCTTAACCGGGTATTAGTGCGGTTAAAATTCTGGTTGTTTTTTACATATATGCTAAATATTGATAGAATATTAACAAGAGGTGTGTATCATTTGGCTAACTCAAAAAGCAACAGTATGCTAAACAAGAATTTTCTGGTAATATGTATTATCAACTTTGCCCTTAACATGGGGCAGTTTTTGTGTAATACATTGGTGCCCAGATACGCCAACGCTCTGGGTGCGAGCGTGGAGCTTGTCGGATTTATTTCCAGCGCGTTTTCCATAACGGCGCTTCTGACGAAGCCCTTTTCGGCGCCGGCCATTGACTCTTTGAAAAAGAAGCTTGTGCTGGGCTGCGGGCTTGTTATCGGAGGTCTGGCGTTTATTGGATATTCCTTTGCCACCACGGCGACGATGATAATTGTGTTCCGTCTGCTTCACGGTGTTTCCACGGGAATCAACACGACTACCTGTCTTACAATGGTATCCGACACCGTGCCTGAGGAGAAGCTTGCCCAGGCGATTTCCTATTTCTCCATGATACAGGCTCTTTCCACCGCTGTGGGACCAAGTATCGGAATTGCACTTAGTGACGCTATTGGTTACCCGATAACTTTCCGGGTAAGCGCTGCGTGCCAGATTTTAGCAGTTGTAGTACTGGTGCTTTTCTATAACCAGGCGGACAAGACGCCGAGAAAGCCCTTTAAGGTACGTCTCAGCGGTGCGTTTGCCAAGGAAGCTCTTATGCCGGCATTTGTTATGCTGTTTCTTGCGGCGACCTATTCCACAATCAGCGCGTATCTTGTTAACTACGCAGAGGGAATGGGCATAAGCGGAATAGGAACATTCTTTACTGTATATGCTGTTGCGCTTCTTGTATGCCGTCCTCTTGTGGCACAGCTTTCCGCCAAGAAGGGACCGGGAAGACTTCTGCCTATTGCCATAGTGTTCTTTGCAGCGGGCATGATAGTAATTGGCGTGGCGAGAAATCTTACTATGTTCCTTGTATCTGCGGTACTTGTAGCTTTCGGCTACGGAGCCTGCCAGCCCATTACTCAGGCGCTGTGCATCACCTGTGCGCCTCCTGAGAGACGTGGTGCTGCGTCCTCCACCAGCTATTACGGAACCGATCTGGGATATCTGCTGGCGCCTGTTATCTTCGGCTCCATCGCGGGCAAGTTCAGTTACAGCGTCATGTATTTTACAACGGTAATAAGCCTTGCAATAGCGCTTACGATTTACTTTACAAACAGAAGCAAATTTGTTACGGATAAATAATAAAAGATAAAAAGATACGCCGTCGGGAAAAATCCCGGCGGCGTTTTTTGCGGAAAGGGAAAACAGGAGAGTAGAAATTTAAAAAAATCATATAATACTTCTGATATTCGCCAGTACGGATACGGTCTGGCAATCTTTTACCACAACAATGAAATAATTATAATATAATTTTATTATGAACCTAAAACTTCTTTTTACAGTAAAATTTACCTCGGATATAGTATTGAGCAGTGGAGATATTATTAGCGTAGGACGAAACAAGTCCGAGTTAATGAAAAGGAGAAAATGATATATGGCTTCAAAGTCCAGCAAGATCAATATCCCTGAGGCACGTGCCGCAATGGATAGATTCAAGATGGAGTCCGCTTCCGAGGTCGGAGTAAACCTTAAGCAGGGCTACAATGGCGATCTGACTTCCCGTCAGGCAGGTTCTGTGGGTGGCCAGATGGTCAAGAAGATGATCGAAGCTTACGAGAACAGCATAAAGTAAGTAAAACGCCGCCCTGGGGAAAATGCCCCAAGGCGGCAGCCTTTTTGTTTGCAAAAACGCTTTTAGGAGAAAGCCTGAATACATATACGAAAAGCAAAATCCCCAACTCACTTTTTGTGAGGGGGATTTTTTGCTGTCAGCAGCCGGATTTGTCCGGGAAAGCGGACAGTAACAGCTATGCTATGTTATGTTTTGTTTTGTTCTGTTATGTTATGTTATATTATGTTCTGTTCTGTTATGTTATGTTAGTTGACTGCGGTTAACCGCGGTTGAATTCGGTTTAAAAAGCGGGGCATTTTAGGGGAATAATATAATTTACTTCGTAAATTAGTTTTGAAACAGGGGAAATTTGAGAAAAACAGGCTGTTTTAACAAAATGTTAATGAAATCATCTTGCGCCGGGTATGTCCGAAAGGGTATAATTGTGTCTGAAATAAGACGAGCTAAGGAGAGAGACAGTTTTGGAGGAAAGAAAAAAGAGTAAGGGAGCCGTCAGTACCGTAGGGATAATGATGGTCATTACTCTTATGGGAAAGGTACTGGGGCTTGTTCGTGACAGGCTTCTTACCATAAATTACGGCAGCGGCATGGAGGCAAACGCCTTTCTCACCGCCAGCAGGATACCCAGGGTATTTTTCGACACCGTATTTGCTTCAGCCATAAGCGCAAGCCTGATACCGGTGTTTTCACAGCTTCTGAGGAAAAAGGGACGCCGGGAGGCAATGGACTTTGCCGGCAACTTTATAACGGTTATGACGCTTCTGTGCGCTGTTATTACCGCGCTGGGAATGGTATTTTCCGGGGAGCTTTCTTCATTTTTTGCCGACGGTTACGACAGTGAGACCTTGGCTCTCTGCACCCGTCTTACACGGATTATGATGCCCACTGTGCTTTTTACCGGTATTGCCTTTTCCTTTGTGGGCATACTTCAGAGCATGGAGGAATTTAACATTCCCGCGGCAATAAGCCTTGTGTCAAACGGCGGCATTATAGCCTATTATCTGTTTTTCAACGAAAAATTCGGTATTGAGGGGCTTGCCGCGGCGTTTCTCGTGGCGTGGCTTCTTCAGGTGCTTGTACAGGTCCCCAGCCTTTACAAAAAGGGTTTTTACTATAAGCCCAGCCTGTCCGTTAAAAACCAGGGCATGAGACAGGTGTTTTCCCTTATGCTGCCCGTTATGGTCAGCACATGGGTACTCCCTATTAACCAGACCATAAACTCAAAATACGGTTCCCGGCTTTTTGAGGGCGCCGGCGTTTCCGCGGTAGAGCTGGCGTATAACCTCTTTACCGTCATTGCCGGGGTTTTTGTCCTCTCCGTAACAAACTATATTTTCCCAAGACTTTCAAGGGAAAACGCCGACGGCGACAAGGCTGCCTTTAAAAAGACAATCTCAAAAACGCTCCGCTCCACAATGTTTGTTGTGCTTCCCATGACGGCGGGGCTTTTCGTCATGGCAAAGCCCATTGTAAGCTTTATCTACGGCGGAGGGGAGTTTGACGAGTTTTCCGTAAGCATAACCTCAAGGGCGCTTAGGTATATGTCCCTTGGCATGATAGGCTACGCTGGGCAGGCTGTTTTGTGCCGTGTGTACTTTGCCGGACAGGAGGGCAAGGTTCCCCTTATAGCCGGCGCCTGCTCCATTTTTGTAAACATTGTTTTGTGCTCTGTCCTTACCCCGGCGATGGACGTGGGGGGAATCGCCCTTGCTTCCGCCGCTTCCTTTGCGGTAAACGGAATTGTTATGGCAATACCTCTGGGCAGGCGGGGCATGAGCTTTATGGACAAAGAGTTTACAGCCGACATGGCAAAGGATTCTCTGGCGGCGGTGATTATGGGTCTTGGGGCTTACGGAGTCCGGCTTGCTACCGAGAATATGGGAAAGCTTATTTCCCTTGCCCTTCCCTGTATGGCAGGCGTAGTTATCTACGGAGCCGCTACGGCGGTACTTAATGTTTCAGAGACGAAGATTGTTTTGGGCTTTGTTCGCAGGGCAATCAGGAGAGGAGAGTGAAAGCTTGAAAAAGGTACTTGAGGCAAGCCTTTTATTCAGGTTTATTACTGCCGCGTCCCTCTGGCTCGACAGGCAGTGGGATAAAAGCTATATGGCAAAAATATTTACGGAAATGGTTCCCCGTAAAGGTGACGGCAGTGTTTTCGGGAAAGTTTTCAACAATTTCCACAAACTTTTCCACAGGCTGTTTCAGCTTTTAAGGCTGGACAGGGCGGCGGAGGGCTCTGTTTTTACAAGGACATTCTTTTTCTGCGCTCTGACTGTGACGCTGGCGCCCATACTGCCCACCATGGCTGTACTTGGACTTGCGATTCTTGCCATAGGCTCCGCTCTTTTAAGAAGCGGTATGAGCATGGAGGAAAAGCTGCCCTATTCGCCCATGACGAAGTGGATTATGCTTTACGCCGCTGTTTACGGCATGTGCACCTTTACAAGCGTTGACGTTATGGGAAGCCTGCAGGGAGGAGCTCTTACGGTGGCGTTTGTGCTTTTCTCCCTTACGGTGCTTTATTCCGTAAGACGGCAGCGGCAGCTTGAAACTTTAATAGGGCTTATGGTGGCAGCCGGGTTTGTTGTGGCGCTTTGCGGCTTTTACCAGGTACTTACGGGAGTTGAGAGCACCGAGGCGTGGGTTGACAAGACCTCCTTTTCAGACGTTACGCTGAGAGTTTATTCAACTTTGGAAAATCCCAACGTGCTGGGAGAGTATCTGCTTTTAGTAATTCCTCTCGGCGCGGCATGCACCGTAAACGCGAAAAGCGTAAACGGAAAGCTTTACGGCGCCATTGCCACTTTGGCAATGATTGTGTGTATGGTGCTTACACTGTCCCGGGGCGGCTGGCTGGGACTTATATTTGCCGCGGCGCTGTTTCTTGTGCTGCTGGACAAGCGGCTTATACTTCTGGGCGTTGTGGGGCTTATGTTTATGCCCCTTGTCCTGCCCCAGTCCATAATTGACCGTTTTGCCAGCATTACCGATTTATCGGACTCCTCCACAAGTTACAGGCTTTACATCTGGATGGCGACGGTAAATATGCTGAAGGACTACTGGTTCTGCGGCGTTGGCACAGGCTACGCGGCGTATAACGCAGTTTATCCCAGATACGGCTTTAATACCGTTGTGGCGCCCCATTCACATAACCTTTATCTTCAGATTATGTGCGAGTGCGGCATAGGCGGGATTCTGGTTTTCGCCGGGGTAATTATAACCTATCTCCGAACTGTGGGTACGGCGGCGAGAAAGGCTGTTACGAAAAAGCGCAGAATTTATCTTCTTGCCATGATAAGCGGGCTTGGCGGCTTTTTGCTCCAGGGCATAACTGACTATTCATTCTATAATTACAGGGTAATGCTCATGTTCTGGGTCTACATGGCGCTGGGAGCCGCCGCGGCACTGGTGCCGGAGGAAAGGGGAAGCGTGAGATGACAAAGGTAATGAATATAATAAGCGACTCCAACATCGGCGGCGCGGGACGGGTCATTATAAACTACCTTAAATACGCCGACAGGAAAAACTTTGATATTTCCGTTGTGGTTCCCAGAGGCAGTAAGCTTATAGAGCCCCTCAGCCGGCAGAAGGTCAGGGTCTATGAGGTTGACGGAATCGGGGAAAAGTCCATGAGCATAGGCGCCATCAAGGCTCTCAAGGAGGTTATCCGCAGGGAAAATCCTCAGATAGTCCACACCCACGGAAGCTTTGCCGGACGGGTCGCCGCAAGGCAGTGCGGTAAAAAGGTAGTTTACACAAGACATTCAGCCTTTCCCGTTAAAAGCTACATGAAAAAGGGACCGGGTCACTGGCTTAACGGTCTTGTAAACGCCCACTACGCCGACAGGATAATAGCCATTTCCCCGGCGTGCCGTGATAATCTGACGGACAGCGGCGTGCCCGCGGGGCTTATAGATACAATGATGAACGGCGTCGAGCCGTTAAAGCGTTCAGACCCCGAGACGGCGGCGGAGAAGCGCAGGGAGCTTTCCATCGGTGAAAATGATTTTACCGCCGGTATAATCGCCAGAATTGAGGACTACAAGGGTCATATGGATATTCTCGAGGCGGCGAAAATTCTGAAGGACAGGGGAAAAAGGCTTAAGGTTATCGTTGCGGGAACGGGAAGCTACGAGGAAAATGTCCGGCGGAGGGCAAAGGAGCTGGGACTGGACGATAGGGTAATTTTTACCGGGTTTATTACCGACGTGTCCTCGGTATTTTCCATTCTGGACGTGCAGCTGAACGCGTCCTGGGGTACTGAAGCGTCAAGCCTGTCAATTATCGAGGGCTTCAGCCTTTCCGTCCCGGTAATAGCCAGCGACTACGGCGGAAATCCCTATATGGTAGAGGACGGCGTGGACGGGCTTATTTTCCCGGCAAGGGATACTTGGGCTCTGGCGGAGCGCATTGAGCGTCTTATGAATGACAGGGCGCTTCTTGAGAAGCTGTCCCGGGGAGCCGGGGAAAGTTACAGGAACAAATTCACCGGGGAGATAGCTGCCCGTAAGGTGGAGGAAGTCTATAAAAAGGTTTTGGAGTGAGGTTTATGAAAAAGAAAAGCAGCATAATAAACGTCTTTGACATATGCGTTATTGCGGTGGCAGCCCTGCTGGCCGGGGTGCTTTTCCTGCTGGGAGGGGGAGAGACCCAGTCGGCAGGGGACGGAGAGGAGAATTTATCCTCAACGGTTACCTACACTGTGGAGCTTACGGGCATGATGAATAATTCCGCCGAGCTTGTTTCCGTAGGGGACGAGCTGGTAGACAGGGTGAAAAAGTATGATGTCGGCACCGTAACTGACGTTACTGTACAAAATACCGTCCGACAGGTCTCAAATCTTATAGAGGGCGGCAGCGCTCCCGCCGAGATGGAGCGGCTTCAGACAGCGATTATCACCATAGAGGCGCCCTGCACCCAAAACGACAGGGAGATTACGGTGGGCGGCGGCTACACCGTGAGAGTGGGAACGGCGGTAAGCCTTAAGGGTCCCGGCTACTACGGCACGGGATATATTGTGGGAATTGAGAGGTGACGGACAGTGAAGCTTATTGACAGTGAAGGAAGGCTTTTCGGAAAGATAAGCGTTGTGGATATAATTGTTGTGGCTCTGGTTATTGTGCTGGCGCTGGGCGTCTACACAAGGTTTTTTACAAAGGAGACCACCTCGGTAACGGCTTCCGACGATAAATTTACCTATCAGCTTGCGGTTAACGGCGTAAGGGACATGACGGTAAACGCCCTTTCGGTAGGGGACAAGGTTTACGAAAACGAGAATAACACCTATATCGGCGTAATAACCGATATTTCCGTCTCCGACGCCTACGGGGAGTTTGCCACGGCTGAGGGAAAGTATGTCACGGCGCCCCTTGTGGACAGAAAGGACGTTGTGCTGACCATTGAGGCTGAGGGGCTTATAAGCTCAGGCAGATATTACGCCTCCCGTACCTATGAGCTGAGCGTAAATATGTCCGTTCCGTTTTATACAAAGTACTGCACAACTACCGGCAACGTGTGGAGCATAGGATAACATGAAAATACTTATGGTAACAAACGGTCTGGGAATCGGCGGCGCCGAGACCCATATCGTGGAGCTTTCAAAGGAGCTTATGCGCCGGGGCAACAAGGTCATTATCTGTTCCAGCGGCGGCGAGTACGCAAAGGAGGCACAGAGCGCCGGCATAGAGTGGGTTGACGCTCCCCTTAACAGGCGGAGTCTTGTTCCCATGGCAAAAAGCCTTATGATACTTTATAGGACAATACGCCGTGAAAAGCCTGATATTGTCCACGCCCACGCCAGAATCCCCGGTTTTCTCTGCGGGCTTTTGCACAGGGTTATGAAATTTACCTTTGTCACAACCGCTCACTGGGTTTTCGCCGTGACTAAAAGTACAAGGCTCCTTACAAATTGGGGCGAGAAAACGGTGGCTGTTTCCCAGGATATAAAGCAGTACCTTATTGATAATTACGGTATTGCGCCGGAAAATATCTATGTCACCATAAACGGCATTGATACAAAGCGCTTTTCCCCGGAAATATCCGGCGAGAGAGTCCGCCGTGAGCTTGGTATTCCCATGGACGCCACAGTGATTTCCCATGTAAGCCGTCTTGGCGCCTCAAGGGCGCTGGCAGCGGAAAAGCTTATTGAGTCCGCCCCGGCGCTGGCAGGGAGCTTTCCGGGAATCGTAATACTTATAGCCGGCGGCGGCGACAGCTTCCAGAGGCTCAGCCAGGCGGCGGAGAGGGTAAACAGCTCTCTCGGCTATAACTGTATCGTCATGCCGGGAGCCAGAACAGACGTAAATGAGATAGTTGCCGCGGGACAGGTGTTCGTTGGAGTTTCAAGAGCGGCTCTTGAAGCCATGGCAGGGGGCAAGGCCACGGTTATCGCGGGAAACGAGGGCTATATCGGTACATTTACAAAGGATAAGTTTCCTATTGCGGTGGAGTCCAACTTCTGCTGCCGCGGCTGCGACGATACCACCTCCGAAAGGCTTACCGCTGACCTTACAGAGCTTCTGGGCATGAGCGAGGCTGACCGTGACGCTCTGGGAAGCTACGGAAGAAAGGTCATAATGGAGCATTACAGCGTAAAGCGCATGACTGACGATACGGAAAGAGCCTATATGGACGCTCTGCCGGGAAGAAAGGTCGTTATGAGCGGCTACTTCGGCTTTGACAATACAGGGGACGAGGCTATACTGAAAAGCGTATATAACAGCGTCCGTGAGAATATCCCCGGGGCGAAGATCACCGTCCTTTCCAGTTCTCCGGAGAAAACCGCCTCGGCATACGGCTGTATGGCTGCCGACAGGTTCAGTCCCGGCGCTGTTTTTAAGGCTATAAAGGGCTGTGACACCTTTGTTTTCGGCGGCGGAAGTCTTTTGCAGGATACCACCAGTACAAGGTCTCTTATGTACTATCTTACCGTTTTGCGCCTTGCGGAGAGGCTGGGGAAAAAGACGATGATTTTCGCCAACGGAATCGGACCCATAACATCGCCGAAAAGCCGGAGAAAGACGGCGGCGGCAGTGGAAAAGGCCACGGCTGTTACACTTAGGGACCCCAAATCCGCGCAGGAGCTTCGGGATATGGGAGTAAGGCGAAAAGACCTTACCGTTACAGCCGATCCGGCGCTTCTTTTAAAACCGGGGAAACCTGAGGACGGCTTAAAGCTTCTTTGCGGAGCGGACGTTTCCGGCGGCTTTTTCACCGTAGCCCTGCGCCACTGGAAAAATGACGTGTTTCTCAGTACCGTAGGTGACGCCTGCCGTAAAATAAAGGAGGGGTATAATCTTACTCCGGTATTTATATCCATGCAGCAGGACGTTGACAAATCGGCAAACGAGATAGCGGCGGAAAGGGTGCCCGGCGGGATTTTTGTAGGAGGCAGCGTGACTCCGGAGGAGCTTATGGCGCTTATCGGACAGAGCAGATTTATAATTGCCATGCGGCTTCACGCACTGATTTTCGCGGCGAACAGCGGTACGCCGGCCATCGGCATCAGCTATGACCCAAAGCTTGACGCCTAGATAGAGAGTCTGTGCCAGCCTACGGCGGGCACTGTGGACAGCGTAACGGCTGACGGAATAGTGAGCCTTGCGGAGAATATACTGGGAGACCGTGATGGTAAATCCAGGATTATAGAGGAAAGACGGGCTGTGCTTGAAGCCGAGGCCATGAAAAACGGTCAGATATTAAAGAAAATATAAAAAGAAGGTCCGGACGTTTTGTCCGGACCATTTTGTATAAAAATATCGCCGCAAAGTTTACTTTGCGGCGATGTGGTGGAAGAGGGTGGATTCGAACCACCGAAGGCGGAGCCAGCAGATTTACAGTCTGTCCCCTTTGGCCACTTGGGTACTCTTCCATATTTAATTTTTGGAGCTGGTGGACGGACTTGAACCCCCGACCTGCTGATTACAAATCAGCTGCTCTACCAACTGAGCTACACCAGCGAACCGTGCCGGAAAAGAAATCCGTTATCATCAGCGTCATTTATTCTATCAATTATTATACCTTTTGTCAAGAGTAAATTTTAAAAATTTTCATTTTTTAAGTGAGGGAAGGTAAAATTCCCTCACTTGATTGCGCTTTTTATAATTTCGATAATCTGCTGGAGTCTTTCGTCCTTCTGACCGTGCCTTGGCACTACGCAGCAAAGCGTATATTCCGGAGAGTTATTCCAGCGGTACACTTTGCAGCCCGGGGTAATCTGGGCGACACGAAGGGGGAGGAAAGCGGAGCCGTAGCCGTGGCGCACAAGGGTCGCCATATCCTCCACGCTGTCTGCCCGGTAAAGGCTGTTTACAATAAGGTGCTTTTCGAGAAGCAGGCTGTCCACTGCCTTGTGGATATAGCTGCTCTTGTCCGGATATATAAAGGGCATGGCCTGAAGACGGGAATAGTCTATGCCCTTTCCGCTCCAGGCAAGCTTCTCCGGTACCGCCAGCACAAGCCTGTCCGTATAAAGGGGCACGTAATCAAGCATACTGTTTCGATCCTGACCCACGCAGTGTATGGCTATATCCATTACTCCCGAGAGAAGATACTTTGTCGCAAGGGAATCTATGGTCTGATGAAGCTCCAGCCGAAGATGGGGCATTTTTTCCCGCAGGGCTGCCAAAATGGTCTCTTTATAAAGCATTGCCGCCTGGGAGCATATGCTCATGCGGATACCCTGGTTTTCCACTCCGGAAAGCTTTTTTATTCTGTCATAGGTATCTTCCTTGATTTTTAAAAGCTCCCGTGCGCCCCGGAGGTATATTTTACCGATTTCCGTGGGAGTCTGACGCCGTCCGGTCTTTACGAAAAGAGGACCACCCAGCTCCTGCTCCAGCTTACTCAGGCTCTGGCTCAAAGCGGACTGGGATATGTGGATTCGCTCGGCTGCCCTGGCCAGGCTTCCTTCCTCCTCAATGGCCACCATATATTCCATAATTCTAACGTCCATAGCTGTTAATCATCCATCTCCATATAATTTGCCATGTACTCCCCAATGCTCCGCTGGGCCGCGGTAAGAGGTGCGCCCTTCCGCCGGACAAAAACCGAATAGGAAATAAGTTTCGGAGAAAAGGAGAAGGGAGATACCTGGTCAAGAGGGGAAAACATACGCCTGGGCAGTACGCCGGCGCCGCTTCCCTGACGAATCATATTGTATATTACACGCACATTGGCGCTTTGGAAAATAACCTCGGGGTGAAAGCCTTCAATTCTGAAAAGCTCCGTCAGCCCGTCATAATAGCTCATATCGGGGCTTGGCATTATAAATGGAACGTCCTTCATGGAGGACAGGGGAGCGGTGGGGAAATTATCCTCCAAACGTAGCTTTGAGGCGTTGTATCCCATGGGGAAACAGGAGGGCACCATAAGTACAAGCTCCTTCGACGCGGAACAGATAACCTCAATATCGGCCATCTCAAGATTGAATGTGCTGCAAATAGCCATGTCCGCTCCGCCGGAACGGACAAGCTCAATAGATTGACGGTTATAGCTCTCTATAAACTGAAGGGTTACGTTGGGAAAGGCGCTTTTGAAATGCTGAAATATTTTTGAGAAAATTGCGGCGCCTCCGTTAGGCGTGCCTGTGATCCTTATAATCTCCTTTGCGGTCTTACCACGGCGGAGGATCTCGTCATATACGCTGTTTCGTATGTTTACCATTTCCCTTGCCCCCTCAAGGTAAATGCTTCCCGCCGGGGTAAAGGTAATGCTGCCCTTGGACCTTATTACAAGCTGAGTGCCGAGCTGTTCCTCCAGGTTGCGGAGGAAATTTGACAGAGCAGGCTGGGATATGCCCAGAGCCCTTGCTGCCTTAGTAATGGAACCGCATTCCCACAATGTTATCATGTACCGCTGCGCCGTTATGTCCATGGGCTTTTATCCTCCTTTTTTATCTATACTAAAATAATAAAATGCAAGAAGTATTTTGCCAAGACGGAATAACCATAATTTTTTCTTAATTTATGTATAATTTATACGAGTTTGCAATTTGTAAACAGGTGATTTATATTAAAAATACACAATAATTTTGTCGACAAATTGTGATAACAAAAACTTAATTTAAGAAAAAATTATAATAATTGGAGGAAAAAGTTATGACCCCCGAATTAATGCTCACCCTGGGGACTCTGGTAGTTATAATTATCATGTTCCTTAGCGGCAAGGTAAATTTCGGTTTTATAGGAATGTTCTGCGCCACCTTCCTCTGCGTATCCGGCGTGCTGACTTTCCAGGAAGCTTATGCCAATTTCTCAAGCAACAACATAATTATGATGGGCGCCATGTTCATTATGGCGGGAGCCATCGGTAAGACGTCACTTGTAACAAGGGTACGTTCCTTCATAATGTCAAGAAGCACAAGCGACAGAACGATAGTGTTTCTCTATATGTTCGGTGTTGTAGCGCTGACCCAGCTTGTAAGCCCTCTTGGCGTTATTTCCATGATGCTGCCTCTTTCAGCCGCGCTGGGAGAAGACAGCCCTGTTACCACCTCTCAGCTGCTCTATCCCGGCTCTGTGGTATCCCGCGCGTCTCAGGCTCTTACCCCTCTGGGCATGGGTCTTACATATTACGTCACCGCAAACGCCCTGCCTGAGGCCAATGGCGCGGCGGAGTTCCAGCTTGGAATATTTGACAAGTGCTTAAGCGTTATTTTGCCGGCAGCCGTAACCTTTGCTTATTTTGTGTTTATCGGATATAAGCTTTTCCCGAAGCAGGAAATTGACGCCAGCCAGATAAAGTCGGCGTCAGACAGGAAGAGCTGTGACCCGACCCATGAGAAGATAATCTTCGTGGTATTCATTATCACAATGATATGCCTTGCTGCCAGCAGCAAGCTGCCTATACCAATGCAGGTAATTCCGATTATCGGCGATCTTATCCTCTGTGCTACGGGCTGCCTTAACGCTAAGGAAGTCAAGGCTTCCCTCAATATGGACTCCATCTTTATGATGGCAGGACTTCTCTGCCTGTCCACGGCAATGCAGACTTCCGGTGCGGCCGAGGTCGTTGCTGACTTTATCGTAAGAATTCTTGGCGGCAATCCGACTCCTCTCGAGGTTGAGATAGCATTTTTGCTTGCAGGCGCTATTCTTACTCAGATACGGCAAGGCGGAGCGTGAGCTTTGCGAGATGTTCGAGGGACTCAGAAAGCGTCTCGGCGACGACATGGAAATAGGAATTGATATTCAGAGCAAAATTTACGAGCCCTACGAGGGCAGAAGAGCGGCAAACCTTCTTGAGCCCTATCGTCCGCTGTTTGTGGAGGAGCCTATCCGTTCTGACAGCCTTGACAACTGGGCAGAGATGGCAGAGGGCGTTAACGTCCCCCTGGCAACAGGAGAGGAAATATTCGAGCCCTGGGCATGGGAGCGTCTTATCAGCATGCACGCGGCAGATGTACTCCAGCCTGACATTCTCCTTGCCGGCGGCTTTACCGGCATGAGAAAGATTGCCGCCATGGCGGAGCCCAGCTTCAGAAACCTGAGCCCCCATAACCCGCTTTCAACTCTTGCAAACTGCATTAACGTACACTTCTGTATGTGCACCTATAATACCACATTCCTTGAGAATGAGCCCAGAGAGGACGGGCTTGACGCCGACCTTGTCACCGATGTAATCAAGGTTGAGGACGGCTTTATTAAGCCTAACGATAAACCGGGCTGGGGTATGGACCTTAACTACGATTTCCTTAAGGAGCATCCTCCTATTGTGTGGAGCAGAGTCAAGCTTGACAGCCCCAGGTCCTACACCATGAGCGGCGCGCCGCATATTATGTAAGGCGTACCCATATTAAAACGATACCAGTCTTATGAGATTTTAATATCTCCCTAATTTTTGCGATGTCAATAGCCACCTTCAGAAGGTGGCTATTGGCATTTTTAACGGTACTTCGCAAAGTGCACAGAAAGATATTGTAATATTTGTACAAAATACCATCTTGCGTGAAGGGAAAAATTGTGATAAATTATAGTCACAGAGGAAAAGAGCTTAAGGAAAGATAAAAGTCTTTCAAAAGGAAAAAACCTCTTTAACGTACAGAAAGCCTTCAGCCGAAAAAATAAGGTATTTTAGGGAAAGCAAATTTTTCTTTCAGGTTCTGCCGACTCCCTTTATTAAAAAAGGGAAAGCGGATTTGTTCTTGAAAACGGAAAGATGATTTTTCCGGAAAGGTACTTTTAAATAGGCAAAGAGGATAGCTTTCGTTAAAAGAGAAATATCCTTTGAAATGGAAGA
Source organism: uncultured Oscillospiraceae bacterium (assembly GCA_944385775.1). Classification (GTDB taxonomy): domain Bacteria; phylum Bacillota; class Clostridia; order Oscillospirales; family Oscillospiraceae; genus RUG626. Next base: position 24,475 of record CALWYM010000021.1, read on the forward strand.
CGGTGATTTTTCCTAAAAAAGCGAAAGTCAATTTCTGAAAAATGAAATGACAAAAAGTCCTCTTGAAGCTCCCAAACCGGCAGCTTTATAAACCATATTAGCCGAGGATATACAGCAAATCTAAGTACGACCGATAGTTTTAGAATAAGCTTTATCTTTAAAGACGAAGAAATAAAATGTATTCCTCAAGCAGCTTGCGTTTTAAAAGAAATTACCGGCGAAGATGGTTTTAAAAGAAAGTTTGCAGGATATGGCGGGCGGTCAGAGAACGGTTTACCTTAAAGGTTTCGGCTCTCCAGATTTGATTAAAGGATTTCGCTTGAGGACACAAAGTTTATACGGAGAGGCGGAAAAACGCCGGAAAAAAGGAATTATGTTCCTGATTTCTAAGCGACCTAAGGTAAAAAAGGTTCCCAATCCGTAGAAAGAGAGGTTAATCACGGATGTTAGATATCAAGAGTGAAGAGAAATAACCCTTGTCTGCATGAAAAAGTCCGGTAAGAGATTACGGATAGCAGACAAGGGTTATTTCTTTTTATATGGTATGTTAAAGGTCCGCCGGAGTTCCGGAGGGTCTTTTTTTGTTGCGCCATGGGTAAAAGTGTGGTAGAATGCGGAGAGCAAATAAGTCAGGAGCGTGAGAAAATGAGCAGCGATAGCAGAAAGCCGGTAATCGGCATAGTGCCGCTGGTGGACTACGGCAGGGAGAGTCTGTGGATGCTTCCCGGATATATTGAGGGTGTGGCGAGCTGCGGGGGACTGCCTGTGGTACTGTCACTTACAGAGGACAAGGGTGACATTGAGGAGTATATGTCACTGTGCGACGGTTTTCTTTTTACCGGCGGACAGGACGTGAACCCCACGGAGTACGGCGAGGAAAAGCTATCTCTCTGCGGCGAGATCTGCCCTGAGCGGGACAGAATGGAGCGACCGCTGCTTGCCGCCGCCATGGAGCGGGACAAGGCTGTTTTGGGTATCTGCCGCGGCATACAGACGATAAACGCCTATCTTGGCGGCACACTCTATCAGGATATACCGGCGCAGTGTCCGTCGGAGGTCAATCATCACCAGGACAGACCGTACTACGTCCCAAGCCATAGGGTAAATATAGTGGCGGGCTCTCCGCTGGAAAAAGTCCTTGGCAAAAGGGAAGCCATGGTAAACAGCTGCCACCATCAGGCGGTGAAAAAGCTTGCGTCCGGTCTTACGGTAATGGCAACCGCCCCCGACGGTATAGTGGAGGCGGTTTATATGGAAAATAAAAGGTTTTTCTGGGCAGTCCAGTGGCATCCTGAGTTTTCATACAAGGTAAACAGTGACAGCGTCAAGATTTTTGACGCCTTTGTAAAGGGCTGCCGGTAAAAATTACATATCGTTTTCAATGTAGCCCTTTTTTATACTGGGCGACAAATAGTTTTCTTTCGCATACTCCCACAGCTTCTCCGAGGCTTTGGGAGTAATTTCGTTCCGCTTTAAAATCCAGGAGAGCTTAACGCCGTTTTCAAGCCAGCTTTTTCCGCTGCTGAGGGAATTTAGCATAATAGGCTGGATATTATCCATGGCACGGGCGAATTTAGCCTCGGCTGACAGGCGCTGCTCAAATTCCTCCCACAGACCTTTGAGCTTTTCGCACTGGTCCGGGGGCAGAAGGGAAAATATCTTTTCCGCGGCTGATTTTTCACGGTCAGCCTGGCTCTTTTTGGCGTTTTCATCGTAGGCGTAGGTGTCGCCGGCGTAAACCTCCACAAGGTCGTGAATAAGTATCATCTCTATTGTTTTAAGAAGGTCGATTTTTTCTCCGGCGTATTCGGAGAGCACCATTGCCATTACCGCCATGTGCCAGGCGTGGTCGGTGTCCGTCTCACGGCGGCTGCCGTCGCCGATGTAGTTTTGGCGTGTTATCCCCTTTTCTCCGTCAATTTCCTCAAGGAAAGAGAACTGACGGTCAAGTCTGTCTGTATCCATGGGTGAATTCCTTTCTTTTATGTGAAAAATTTATCTGTATGGCGAAATTGCTGTTGATTTTCAAAATCTGTGGGAGTAAAATCAAAAAGCACGTTAACCGAAAGAATAAAAATAAATGGAAAATCTTATTTTCAGTCTTAACGCTACGGTGCCGATTTTCCTCACCATGGTGCTTGGCGTGGTATTTAAGAAGCTGGGACTTTTCTGGTCCCTTTTAAGACTTCCCACGCCGAAAATCATGGTCAGTACATTGGAGAACGTGAGCAAGCTGGCAACGCCCCTTGGACTTATGGCCATGGGCGCGGGCTTTGATCTTAAAAGCGCCGTCAGCGATATAAAGCCCGTTATGCTGGCTGTTTTTATGAAGCTTGTGGGGTTTGCGGCAATCTTTATCCCCATAGCGCTGGCCATGGGCTTCCGCGATACCCAACCTGGCGTCGCTTCTTATTATGCTGGGTTCCCCCACGACCGTTACCTGCTTTGTTATGGCAAAGAGCATGGGTCACGACGGAAACTTTACTTCCTCCGCAGTTATGCTCACGACTCTTTTGTGCGGCTTTACCCTTACCGGCTGGCTGTGGCTACTCAAAACCATGGGCGCCATTTAAAATAACCGAAAGTGCCCTGCCGGGCAAACCGGCAGAGCACTTTTTTCATTCCGCTGGAAGGGGAACTCTCTCCATAATTACCCTGCCGAAGCAGAATACTCTGTCGTTTCCCGAAATGTGAAAATCCAGCCGCGAAAGAGCCCTGTTTACCGAAAAAAGGTGGATATTTCCCAGTGCGTCCTCACAGTACTGGCGGCAGACCATTTTTTCGTCCAGAATAAAAAGCCCCACATCGCCGTCACGAAGGCTTTTGTCCCTTTTGCAGAAAACCGTGTCGCCGGGGTGAAAATAGGGCTCAAGCTCCCGCCCGGTAAGCCGGAAACCAAAGTCCGCCCCCTCCGGAGCGTCCTCCTTTTCCATGACGCTGTAATAATAGCTTGTCATTTCAGTCTGCTCTCCTCCCTTTAAAGAGAAGCTTTGTCCCAGTTTTCAAATATGCTCTCAGCAATCTTTGGAACCTGAGAAATACTTTCCGCGGAGTAAAGGGCACTTTTGTCCCTTCCAAAGCCGTAGGCGGCGAAGATAAACGGTACGCCGGCAGCTCTGGCGGCGGCGTGGTCGCCGTCTGTATCGCCTACGTAAATTGCCCGGTCAAGATTGTTCCGCTTTATCACAAGGGAGATATTTTCACTTTTTGAAAGACCGGTGCGACCCGCCATCTCAATATCGGAAAAGTATTCCCAAAGCCCGTGGTAATCAAGCGCCGCCTGAAGATAGCCGTCGTGACAGTTGCTCACCACAAAAAGAGCGTATTTTTTCCCTGCTTCCCTCAGGGCGTCTTTAAGACCGGGATAGAGCTTTCCCCCATGGCTTTTGAAATACTCAATTTCCTCTCTGCAGCAAAGCTCCATTATCCTCTGGCGCTTTTCCTCCTCCATATCAGGGAAAACAAGTCTTGCGATCTGGTCAATGGTCTTTCCCATGTAGTTTTGCATCTCCCGGGCGGTTACACGACGGGAGATTTCCGGAAACCGTGAGAGGGTAAGGTTATTGGACGATGCTATCTGCTCCGTAGCGTCCCACAGCGTGCCGTCCAAATCGAAAATCAGTCCTTTTTTCATAGGTCAGTTTTCCTCTTTGAGGGTGATTTTAGCCATGAAATTGGCAGTATCGGAATCGTCGCACCTGCCCCTTACAAAAAGCCCCTCCTCATTTTCAAAAACAGAAAGGTCAAGGTTTTCCCCGGGCAGCACCTCACAGAGATAGTCAATCTGCATTGTCTCAATGGGAGCGCCGTTCAGGGCGTTTTCAATATACATGGCGTACTTTGTGTTGTTTACGTGACCGTTTACGTCAATATCGGAAAATGCCGGGGTGACCTTATAGTGCCCTTCGCTGCCGCTAAAATCATGCCCGTCCCGGAAATGGATTTTCCGAAGCCTGGTATCAAGAGCACGTTCCATCTTTTCGTTTTCGTCGTAGGGATACATAATGTCGGATTTTACCATGGCCTTTGTGTTAATATCCATAAGTACCCAGTCCGAGGTGCCGCGGACAAGAATGTTGCCCTTTGTATCCTCAATAAGATAGTCACGCTGGCACACCACTTTGCCCGGTACGAGTGGCCATGTCCTGACCACCACCGTGTCGTACACGGAGGGCTCCTTTATAACGGTGTACTTCGTCCTTACAAGTACCCAGATAATGTTTCGCTTAATAAATACGTCACGACCTATGCCCAAAAGCTCCGCGTGAAGCCCGGCAACGTCCTGAAAAAGGTCAAGAATACTCTGAGGGTGAAGATGACCGTTTCTGTCAAAGTCCGAGGTGCGGAGAGGATATTCCTTTGAAAATCTTGGGTTTGACATTTTTACCATCTCTCTTTTTATAGTCTGTGCAAGGCTATTTTAGCAAATTCACCCGGGATTTACAATGTTTTTTAAAGTTAAATTTACCCTCTTGACAAACAGGGTAAGGTGTGGTATTATCCGGCTAAACCGATGAGGAAGTGTGAGTAGGGTCGCATAACCTAAGTCAAAGAGAGCCGCAGGCGGTGGGATTGCGGTACGGCGGGGCGGTCTGAATGGGCTTCGGAGGGCAAGCCGAAAGATTATTAAGTAGGTGAGCCGGAGTGGGCGCTCCGTGAAAAAATGCCGGTATGTGACAGCATACGCTGAGTGGGCGCGGTTTTTGACGCGCTAAGTTGGGTGGCACCGCAGGATAATGATTTTACGAGTCCTGTCCCGACAGTTATTTATGTAACTGTGGGACGGGGCTTTTTTGTTTTCCGCCCCACGAGAAAGAGAAAGGACGGAAAAGAAATAAAAAACAAAATGAAAAAAGCAATTTT
>CALWYM010000022.1 GCA_944385775.1 uncultured Oscillospiraceae bacterium
CCGGACGCACGATAATGACGGCGGAGCCGAAATTTGTGCCTGAGGAGGCTGTAAACGTAAGCCTTGACGGTGAAACAGACCTTTCCGTGCGGCTTATTGACTGCGTAGGCTTTCTTGTGGACGGGGCGCTGGGACACAGCGATGAAAATGGTGAGCGTATGGTGACTACGCCCTGGTTTGACAGGGAGATTCCCATGACGAAGGCGGCGGAGCTTGGCACCGAAAAAGTTATAAGGGAGCACTCCACCATAGGCATTGTGGTGACTACTGACGGCTCTGTAACCGATATACAAAGGGAGAGCTATATCCCTGCGGAGGAGAAGGTGGTTGAGGAGCTGAAAAGCATAGGAAAACCCTTTATAATTCTCCTGAACAGTGAAAATCCTGATTCCTCCCGGGCGATTCAGCTTGCCGCAGAGCTATCTGAAAAATACGGCGTTACCTGTATTCCAGTAAACTGCTTGACAATTACGGAAAGCGGAATTACGGAAATACTTGAAAAGCTACTGGAAGAATTTCCTGTATGCAGGTATGATTTGTATTTCCCCAGCTGGTTTGACAGGCTGCCTCTGGATAACCCTATGAGAGCTTCTCTTATAAATGATGTTCGTGACGGCGCGGAGCAGGTTCAGAGTCTTCGTGATATTCGCGGGCTTATTGAAAAGCTTACGGGAAACGAGGCTGTCAGCGATGTGGTCCTGAGGAAAAAGGACATGGGTACAGGCACGGTAGAGATTACGGTAAATCTGCCGGAGGAGCTTTTCTACCAGACTATAAGCCAGGTGTCAGGTCTTGAGATAAAGGACGGAGCGGACCTTGTAGATATTCTCCGTGACCTTTCAGGGGTGAAGGGAAAGTACGAGAGAATCGCATCAGCTCTTGAGGACGTGGACAGAACGGGATATGGCATTGTAATTCCCGATACGGATGAGCTGTCTCTGCGTGAGCCGGAGATTGTCCGCCGCGGCGGAAAATACAGTGTTAAGCTGAAGGCCTCGGCGCCAAGCATACATATGATAAAAACCACTGTGGAGACGGAGGTTTCCCCGGCTGTGGGCGGAGAAAAGACTACCGGCGATATGATAAGTTTCCTTCTGCAGGAGTTTGAGGGAGACGCCAGCAAAATCTGGGATACAAATATTTTTGGAAAATCACTTCACGATATTGCGGTGGATAATCTTCAGATGAAAATAAGGAAAATGCCTGTTGAGACCCAGACAAAGCTGAGGGGAACCCTTCAGAGAATCATAAACGAGGGCTCTGGCGGACTTATCTGTATTATTCTTTAATCAAAAAAGCCCTAAGTTTAAAATATGGATGACTTTACCGGAAAAGTGTGATATACTGGTGGAGTTAATATTAAAGAAATGGAGCTGATTTTATGAAAATCATTGATACTAAAGAAGCACCGGCAGCAGTAGGTCCATATTCCCAGGCCTGCGACATGGGCGACTATGTTTTCTGCTCAGGCGCCATTCCTCTTGACCCTGTTACCGGCGAGGTGTGCGGTACTACTATTGAGGAACAGGCTCACAGGGTTTTCCAGAATCTGAAGGCTGTGCTTAACGCCGCAGGTCTTGATTTCGGCGACGTGTGCAAAACCACCGTTTTCCTTCAGAGCATGGGTGATTTCGGAGCTCTCAACAGCGTATATAACGAGTATTTTAAGGCTCCTTATCCGGCACGCAGCTGTGTTGAGGTGGGTAAGCTTCCAAAGAACGTTATGGTTGAGTGCGAGTGCATCGCAAAACGTAAATAACAAAAAAGAGATTCGCCATTTTCGGCGAATCTCTTTTTATTTAACCTTTTTAAGAAGGACCTCGTGCATTACTGCCATAAGTCCCAAAATAATTATCAGATAAACTGGAAGTAGGGAAACGCTTATATACCGTGCGATAAGACCGAAAACAGGCGGCATGATAAGTGTCCCGCAATAGGCGGAGGCCATTTGAATTCCGATCATTGCCTGGGACCTGTCCCTTCCGAAGTGGTCCGGAGTGGAGTGGATAATGGACGGATAGACAGGGGCGCAGCCAAGACCGATAAGCACAAGTCCGGCAAAGGGAGTTACAGAGTCAAAGGGCAGGAAAAGCAGCAGAATCCCCAGAAGAATTACGCTTTGACCAATTCTTATAAGCTGTGTATCGTTAAACTTCATTGTCAAAAAACCGCTGAGTCCTCTTCCCGCGGTTATGCCAAGGAAAAACAGACTTGCAAAGCTGGCTGCCGTATCGGGGGATACGCCCCGGCGAAGTACGAGGTAGCTGCTTGCCCACAGACCGCTTGTGGACTCGATGGAGCAGTAGCAGAAGAAGGTCAGCATAACCTCCTTTGCGCCGGGAATTTTAAATATTTCCCTGAGGGTGAGAGGAGGTCTGCTGTCCGATTCAATCTCATCTACTCCGGTGCCCTTTTTCCACATGGGAAGGCTCAGAATCAAAATGGCAGTAAGAGCAAACTGCAAAATGGATATGTAGCGGTATCCCATATTCCAGCCCTGTCCTCCCGTAAGGGCATATCCCATAATATATGGACCTGCGGAGGCACCTATTCCCCACATGCAGTGAAGCCAGCTCATGTGGCGGCTTGTATAGTGGAGAGCAACATAGTTATTAAGGGACGCATCTACGCTGCCTGCGCCCAAGCCATAGGGCACAGCCCAAAGGCAAAGGGCAAAAAAGCTGTGACTGACTGAAAAACCAAACAGTGCCGCAGCAGTTAGTAAAACGCTGAACGCCGTTACCACACCTGTGCCGAACTTCCTCGTGAGCCTGTCGCTTTGAAGGCTTGAAAGTATGGTACCAAAGGATATTATCATTGATATTGCTCCAGCATAGGACACCGGAACATTAAATTCCTCATACATTGTGGGCCATGCGGAGCCCAGCAGCGAATCGGGCAGACCAAGACTTATAAATGCCAGATAAATAATAACTAACAGAAGATGGAACATGATTTCCCTCCCGAAATAAAATGCCTGTTAAAAGAATACCGACATTTCACTCTTGATTCAACTTGTTTTCAGCCGTATAATATAACAATACCGACAATAATGCAGTAGGAGAAAAACTTCCATGAACAAAGACGAGTATATGCTGAACATAAACAGCAAGCTTCGGGAGATGAAGCCCCACGGAAGTATTGAATTTCCATGCGGAGTGTACCGCACCGTATATACTGAAAGCAGGTCAGATTTAATTCCATGGCACTGGCACGGTGAGATTGAGCTTGTCTATGCGGAGGACGGTGAGATGACGCTGAAAACTCCTAGGGAGTCTTTTGTTTTAAAAAAGGGTGATACTGCGGTTTTTAATTCCGGCGTGCTCCATTCCGGTCAGCCCATGCCGATGTGCGTTTTACGTACCATTGTTGTAAGCCCGATTCTTATTGCAGGGTCTGCGGATTCAGTTTTTTACAAAAGGTACGTTGAGCCTGTCATATCAAACCCGGAATTGTCTGGCTGTGTTTTTTCCGGTGAAAACAGGGAGTCAATAAACGCTCTTTTTAACGAGGCTTTTGACGTTATGCAAAAGGAGAAGCCTGGCTATGAGTTTATTGTAAGGGACAGGCTGTCACGAATTTGCTTCTCACTTTTTGAGAAATATGGGCGATCGCCAAACAGTCAGGCTGCGGTCCTTGACAGGGACAGCCTGAGGGTCAGGAAAATGCTCGACTTTATTCACGAAAATTATTCTCAGGACATTTCCCTTTCGGAAATATCAGCCGTTTCAGGCATTAGCCAAAGGGAGTGTTTGCGGTGCTTTAAAAAGACATTACAGATTTCTCCCATGCAGTATCTGATTAAATACCGCATAATGCAGGGCGCGGAGCTGCTTTTAAGCGACCCAGGACGCAATGTTTCAGAAGTGGCAACCTGCTGCGGCTTTGACAGTCCCAGTAATTTTACAAAAATGTTTAAGCGGTATTATACTCTGTCGCCAAGGGAATACAGAGCTTTAAAAATCTGCTGACAATAAAAGCTGTGGTAAACGGAGATTTCCATTTACCACAGCTTTTTAATTAGCTTCGGTTATACCGACTGAATTATTTCGCAAGGACCTTTTTAAGCTTTGCAAAGCGGGGCAGACCGTTTTCAAGAGCTCTGTCAGGCTCGCCGGCGATAAGTGGCAGAGCGTAGTCGATAAACTCCTGCTTAATGCCGTTGCCCTCGGGAGTTATCCACTCGGCAGGGACCTTTTTCTCATAGTTTGCAACGCTGGTGAGAGGCAGAAGGGTAGTCTCGCAGCTGTATCCGTTGGTACGGTCGCACTTAAAGCCTACCATATATCCGCTTTCTCCCTCGATTGCTTTTTCAACAGCGGTTTTTCCTGAGAGGAAGGACTCGTTAATATCGGTTTGAGAAGCAAGGTGAGCTGCGCAGCGCTGGAGCAGTGAAAGCTCTATTCCGCGAACCTTTGCGCCGGTCTTTTCCTTGACTATAC
>CALWYM010000023.1 GCA_944385775.1 uncultured Oscillospiraceae bacterium
ATTTGAACAAATATACGGTGAACCTGGGTAAAGGTGAAAACGTTAAGGAGAAGCTTTACCTTTTGCAGAGCGTTGTTGAGGCTCACGCCGACGATAATTTTGAGGCTACAATAGATTTATCCAAGGATAACCAGGCAAATTATATTAAGCAATAATTAATTTTCTGTGAAAAACCAAAAATCTTTGGTCAAATGGGTTTCTTAGCTATTGACCTTGAAAAGCTTTAGTTATAAAATAAGAAAGAATATAGGGATTGGAGTGCTTTTTGCGCTCATGGTGTCGACCGGTTTTTGCCGAGGACAGCTGAGGGAAATCCTAATGTTTCTTTTTAAGGTTTAGTAAGAAAGTGGCTCTGCCCCTAAACTCTTTAAAATATGGGTTTGGCGAGAAAAATACAAATGACAGGCGGCAATTTCGGCTGTTGCTGAGACTGCCAAATTAAAATACAGGAGGATTTAATATGCCAGAGATGTTTGAGTCCGGTCCGGACAATGTAGTTGTAATAAAGGTGGTTGGTATTGGCGGTGCCGGTAACAATGTTGTTAACAGAATGGTAAAGTCAGGTACCCAGGGGGTGGAGTTTGTCTCCCTCAATACTGATAAGCCGGCGCTTGCCATCTCTGCTGCTGATAATAAGGTTCAGATTGGCGAGAAGCTTACCCACGGTCAGGGTGCCGGTTCAAATCCTGAAATCGGCAAAAAGGCAGCGGAGGAAAGCCGCAACAATATCGCAAAGGTTCTTGAGGGCACGGATATGGTGTTTATCGCGGCCGGCATGGGCGGCGGTACAGGTACCGGAGCTTCCCCCGTGGTGGCTGATATTGCAAGAGAGCAGGGGATTCTTACCGTCGGTGTTGTGACAAAGCCCTTTAGCTTTGAGGGTAAGAGGAGAATGGATCAGGCCAATGAGGGTATTGCAAACCTTCTTTCCAAGGTCGACGCACTGCTCATAATCCCAAATGATCGTCTTAAGCACGCTACGGACCAGAAGCTTACCTTTGCTAATGCTTTTGAGATAGCTGACGATGTGCTGCTTCAGGCTGTTACCAGTATTTCAGAACTTATTAAGAATACGGGCTTTATTAACCTTGACTTTGCTGATGTGACCGCAATTATGAAAGACGCGGGATACGCTCATATGGGCGTTGGACACGCAGCCGGAAAGAATAAGGCCGAGGAGGCTGCAAAGGCTGCCGTATCCAGTCCTCTTATGGAGACCAGCATTAACGGAGCAAGGGGTGTCCTTGTTAATATTACCGGTTCCCTTGATATTGGTCTTGACGATATTGAGACTGCCGCAAGTCTTGTCCAAGAGGCAGCTCACCCGGACGCCAACATTATCTTCGGCGCCAGCTTTGACGAGACTATGGATGATGAGATCCGTGTTACCGTTATTGCCACGCGCTTTGACGAAAAGCCTACGGGTAACTTCTCAAATACTGATAAGACCGCAGATACTCAGACTACCGGTGGGTTCTTTACCGAGGCATCCGAGAAAACTGAATCAGCTTCCGGTACTCAGCAGGATAAGGCGTCGGAGCCTATCTCTTCTGATGAGGAGGAAGACCCCTTCAGCAAAATATTTGAGATTTTCAGCAATAAATAAGCCAGTAAACAATGGAAACCGCAGCAGAAATCTGCTGCGGTTTTTTAATGGTTTTTTTGCCAAAATACATGGAATATTATGGTTTAAAAAATTTTTTTGGAAGCCAAAAACCTTTTTACTTCAAGCGGTTTGGGCACTTTTATAACCAGGATATTGTGCCGGCGACTCTTGACACAGCACCATATATGCTATATAATGTGTCTTGCGCTTAGGTAAATACACAATATTTAGTTGTTTTTATAAAGAATGAGCTTGAAGGGGAAGTGTTTTTTGTGAAAGTTATTAAGAGGAACGGCGCAGAGGTACCATTTGATATTGGGAAGATAGAGACGGCTATTTCAAAGGCAAATGTGACTGTCGATGAATCGGCTAGAATGACTCAGAGACAGATAGAGCGTATTGCGCAGTCGGTTGTGCTGTCCTGCGAGAAGCTTGGAAGGGCACCTACGGTTGAGGAGATACAGGACTTTGTAGAGTATCAGATAATGGCTCACGGAGCGTATGAGGTGGCAAAAAATTATATCACCTACCGCTATACCCGTTCGCTGGTGCGCAGGAGCAATACTACTGATGATAAGATCCTCTCACTTATTGAGTGTAACAACGAGGAGGCGAAACAGGAAAATTCCAATAAAAATCCTGTTGTAAACTCCACTCAGAGAGATTACATGGCAGGAGAGGTTTCCAGGGACATAACAAACCGTATCCTCCTTCCTCCTGATATTGTGGAGGCGCATAACGAGGGAATTATCCACTTCCATGACGCGGACTACTTTGCCCAGCATATGCATAACTGTGACCTTGTAAACCTGGAGGATATGCTTCAAAACGGCACAGTTATTACGGATACGATGATTGAGAGACATCACAGCTTTTCCACAGCCTGTAAAATAGCCACTCAGATTGTAGCTCAGGTCGCGTCTAACCAGTACGGCGGACAGTCCATTTCACTTGCCCATCTGGCTCCTTTTGTGGATGTTTCAAGACAGAAAATAAGAAAGAACGTTATTGAGAGTTTAAGGTCAATAGGCGTTGAGCCTACCGAGGAGCAGGTTGCGGAGCTTACTGAAAAGCGCCTTCGTGAGGAAGTAAAGAGCGGAGTACAGACTATTCAGTACCAGGTGGTTACTCTGCTTACAACAAATGGACAGGCTCCGTTTGTCACTGTTTTCATGTATCTTGGCGAGGCTAAGAACGAGCAGGAGAAAAAGGACCTGGCGATGATAATTGAGGAGACACTGCTCCAGCGCTATCAGGGAGTTAAGAATGAAAAGGGTGTATGGGTCACTCCGGCTTTCCCGAAGCTCATATACGTCCTCGAGGAGGATAATATTCACGAGGATTCACCTTACTGGTACCTGACGAAGCTTGCTGCCAAGTGCACGGCAAAACGTATGGTTCCGGATTATATATCCGAAAAGAAGATGCTTGAGCTTAAAATTGATAAAAACGGTGAGGGTCACTGCTATACATGTATGGGCTGCCGCAGCTTCCTTACACCTTATGTTGACGAAAACGGAAAGCCCAAGTATTACGGCAGATTTAACCAGGGCGTTGTCACAATAAATCTCGTTGACGTGGCCCTTTCCTCCGGCGGAGATAAGGAAAAATTCTGGAAAATATTTGATGAGCGTCTTGAACTGTGCCACAGAGCGCTGATGTGCCGCCATAACAGGCTTAAGGGAACCCTTTCCGATGCGGCGCCTATTTTGTGGCAGTACGGGGCCTGTGCCCGCCTTAAGAAGGGTGAGCCCATAGACAAGCTGCTCTACGGCGGATACTCCACAATCTCCCTGGGATATGCGGGACTTTACGAATGTGTAAAGTACATGACAGGCAAGAGTCATACCGACCCTGAGGCTACGCCCTTTGCCCTTGATATTATGAAGTTTATGAACGATGCCTGCAATCGCTGGAAGGCAGAGCATAACATTGATTTCAGTCTTTATGGTACTCCTCTGGAGTCCACCACCTATAAGTTTGCAAAGTGCCTCCAGCGTCGTTTCGGCATCATTCCCGGAATTACCGATAAGGGATATATTACTAACAGTTACCATGTCCATGTGACTGAGAAAATCAATGCCTTTGATAAGCTTAAATTTGAAGCTCAGTTCCAGCACCTTTCACCAGGCGGAGCTATCAGCTACGTAGAGGTGCCGAATATGCAGAACAATATTGAGGCAGTGCTTGAGGTAATGAAGTTTATTTACGATAATATTATCTATGCGGAGCTTAATACAAAGTCTGATTACTGCCAGGAATGCGGCTATGACGGTGAGATTGAGATAGTCGAGCAGGACGGAAAGCTTATATGGCGCTGCCCACAGTGCGGAAATACTGACCAGAACAAGATGAATGTGGCGCGCCGCACCTGCGGATATATCGGTACCCAGTTCTGGAACCAGGGTCGTACCCAGGAAATTAAGGACAGAGTTCTCCATCTTTAAGCTTTTTGCGGGAGGTTAAGGGTTTTGTACTACGGTGAGATAAAAAACTGCGATATAGCAGACGGAGTTGGAGTCAGGGTGACCCTGTTTGTTTCCGGCTGTACGAACCACTGTGAGGGCTGTTTTCAGCCTGAGACGTGGAATTTCAAGTACGGAAAGCCCTTTACAAAGGATACGGAGGAAGAAATTTTGAACCTCCTTAAGCCGAGCTATATTAACGGACTTACCCTCCTTGGCGGAGAGCCCTTTGAGCCGGAAAATCAGAGAGTCCTTCTGCCCTTTGTAAAAAGGGTCAGGGAGACCTATCCGGAAAAGACGGTCTGGTCATATTCCGGTTTTACTCTTGAGGAGTTGATTACTGACGGCAGTCACCCCAGATGTGAGGTAACCGACGAGCTTTTAGGACTTCTTGACGTGTTGGTGGACGGCAGGTTTGTACTGGATCAGAGAGACATATCCTTAAGATTCAGAGGTTCCAGAAACCAGCGGCTTATAGACATGAACAAGACAAGAGAAGCAGGTAAAGTCGTACTGTGGGATACCTGACAGACGAAGGAAAAATAATACAGCCCCATATCTTTCTAAGATATGGGGCTGTGCTGTATATACTTCAGCACTAAACAATCAGAAATTCATTTTCCTTTTCAATATAGCGGCAGAAAATAAATAAACCGCAGATTTCCTCCGGCGAGAAATCCTCAGAGCAGTCAATATCCCAGCCGCCCGTTATCCCTCTGTGAGTTACGGATAAAACCTTATGTCCGTCATGGCAGCGGAGAATGTACAGCCTGGGGGACTCCATGGTAAAAATGCAGACTTCGTTTCTCATATATACGGCAGCTCTGTCAACCTTTGGAAGTCTGAGGGAACCTGAACTTTTTTTGTCACCCTCATCGGGCGCACAGTCTGGACGGGCTTTGATAAGCACGTTCCCTGCGGAATCCAAAAGGGAATATTCCTTTTCGGATACGGGACATGAGGAACTGTCCGCCGGGGGAAATCTGACCAGCGTTTTGGCAATTAGATCACCCCGGGGAGAAAGAATACTTCTTTCCGCGCCGGATAAACTGGATATTATGCGGCACAGCTCGCTGCCGTCACGGGTCAAAAGACCGGAATTCATGGTGTACATCATTATTTTGTACTCCCTACTCAGAAAATGGAATAAAGGATTGCTCCCAGAACGCCTGACCCCGCCATTACGAAAATGGGGTTAAACTTCCATTTTCTCAGCACAAAAAGGGCAAGTGCGAAAATTACCAAAGCTACGTAGTCTATGTTCTCCCAAATGATAGGGAAGGAATGCTGACCGAAAAGGGCAAGAATTACAAGAGACAGAGCAGCTGAGGCAATCATCGCCACTATCACGGGGTGAAGGCTGCTTAGAGTGCCCTGAACCGTTTTTATGTTGCGGAAACGGTAGTATATATACGCCAGCGTAATAACAATAGTAAAAGAAGGGAGAACACAGCCAAATGTAGCTACCAGTGCGCCGGGAAGACCGCATATCTGGGTACCTACAAAGGTGGCGGAGTTTATGGCGATGGGTCCGGGAGTCATTTCCGCAATGGTCATTATATCAGCAAACTGAGTCATTGTAAGCCATGGATGAAGCTCCACGACCTGGTGCTGGATAAGAGGCATTGCAGCGTATCCGCCGCCTATGCTGAAAAGACCAATTTGGAAAAAGCTCCAGAACAGCTCAAGGTAAATCATTTTTCCATACCTCCCTTTTCTTTCTTTTTTTCAGAAAGAACCGTGGTGATAGCTCCCAGAACACCACAGAATAGTATAACTATTATTATGTTTATGTCAAATACCCTTACTGCCAGAAAAGATCCAATCAAAACACATATGGGAAGTATCTTTTTCTGGCGGATAATGGCGCCGCCCATGGTAATAACCACATCGCACACAACAGCGGCTACTCCTGCTGTCATGCCAGTCATTACGATATTAACTATGTAATTGTCCCTGAATGCCTTATAAAACAGTGAGATTATCGAAATGATAATGAGAGGCGGCAAAACCGCTCCAAGTGAGGTTATTATTGCGCCCAAAAAGCCTGCCATATGGTATCCTACCAGTATGGATTCGTTAACGGCGATTGCTCCCGGTGACGACTGGGCTATTACAGTAAGATCCATCATTTCCTTTTCGCTTATCCACTTAAGCTTATTTACAAATTTTTTTCTCATAAGAGGTATTATGACAAATCCTCCGCCAAAAGTACAGGCACTTAACTGGAATGTGGATAAAAAAAGGGTTTTTAGTAATTTGGGTTTTTCCATTATTACATCTCCATCCTTTCCTAGAAAGTATACCATTTGCAATATGATAAGAAAAATAATATAATTTAATAATTATAATAATTAATTACTTATATGGGGGTGAGCATATATGACCATACGCCACTTAAAAATATTTCTGGCGTTATGCCAGAATAATTTTAATACTACAAAAGCTGCTGACGCGCTGCATATGACCCAGCCGGCGGTGAGTCTTGCCATAAGGGAACTGGAGGACTATTACGGAGTTCGGCTGTTTGACCGTGTGGGAAGAAGGCTTGTGGTTACGGAAGCGGGAAACAGGTTTTGGGAATATGCGTCCCATATAATAAGCCTTTTCGGAGATATGGAGCAGGGGATGAGAAACTGGGACTCTCTTGGACTGCTGCGTGTGGGGGCAAGTATTACAATAGGTTCACAGTTTTTGCCCAGCTATGTGAAGGCTTTTTATGCAAGGTTTCCCGGCGCCCAGGTCAGGGCTACTATTGCTCCCTCTGACCAGATAGAGAGGGCTGTTTTGAATAATGAGCTGGATTTCGCCCTGATTGAGGGTGTGCCCACGGCTGAAGCTCTGGTAGGAAGGGAGTATATGGAGGATTATCTGACGGTGATATGTCCGCCGGAGTTGGGCTTTTCTCAGGGACAGCTTATTTCCATTGAGGAATTCAGAAAACAAAGCTTTCTTCTCAGGGAAAAGGGAAGCGGTACAAGAGAGATTTTCGATTCCGTCACGGAACACGCCGGATTTTCGGTTACGCCTCTTTGGGAGGCAATGAGCACGACAGCTCTTGTCAACGCAGTTATAAACGGTATCGGAACATCGGTTCTGCCGTACAGAATGGTGGAAAAGCCGCTGAAAATGGGTCTTGTAGTATCGGTAAGAGTAAAAGGATTGAAATTTAGAAGAAGCTACTATATTGTCCATCACAGGGAAAAATATCTGTCATCTTCCGCAAAGGCGTTTATGGAGCTGTGTTACAGTTATGAGATGGATTATCCCATGCCTGAATATAATGTACTTTATTAATGGTTTTTTCTCCGGATATATGTGCTGCTTATTTTAAAAGTAAAGCGCGCTTTGTTTTTAGCAAAGCGCGCTTTTTTTCA
>CALWYM010000024.1 GCA_944385775.1 uncultured Oscillospiraceae bacterium
ACAGCTGTGTTACCTGGATGTAAGGAGTCGTTAATATCGGTATGAGAACCAAGGTGAGCTCCACAGCGCTGGATCTGTGAAAGCTCTATTCCGCGAGCCTTTGAGCCGGTCTTTTCCTTGACTATACCTGCAAGCATTGCGGCAAGACCGCCAAGCTGAGCGTGACCGAAACCGTCCGTAGCACTGGCTTTTGCCTCGGAGACAAGGGAGCCGTCCGCGTAGTGGATACCCTCGGAAACAGCAACAATGCAGTTGCCCTCACGCTTGTATATGTCGATAACATCGGTAAGGAACTTGTCCATATCAAAGTCAGCCTCAGGAACATAGATGAGGTCAGGACCGCAGCCGATAGTGCCTGCAAGAGAAGCGGCGGCAGTAAGCCAGCCTGCGTTGCGCCCCATAATCTCGATTATGGTTACCATGCCGGTGTCGTAAACATGGGCATCTTTATACACCTCAGCTACACTGGTAGCAATATACTTGGCAGCGCTGGAGAAACCGGGGCAGTGATCGGTTCCGAAAAGGTCGTTGTCGATGGTCTTTGGAACGCCCATAACACGGCAGTCCCAGCCGCTTTTTGCCATATACCTGCTGACCTTGTCGCAGGTGTCCATGGAGTCATTTCCTCCGTTATAGAAGAAATAACGGATATTGTACTTTTTGAAAATCTCGAGAATACGCTTGTAGTCGGTATCATCCACATCGGGGTCTGCAATTTTGTATCTGCATGAACCAAGCTCAGAGGACGGGGTGTTAAGAAGAAGGCGAAGCTCCTCGGGATCTTCCTTGCTCATGTCGTAAAGCTCATCATTGAGCATACCTTTAATGCCGTGTGCCATACCGTAAACGTTTGTAATTTCCGGTGCGTCAAGAGCAGTTCTGATAACGCCGTATGCGCTGGCGTTAATTACAGCGGAAGGACCGCCGGACTGACCTATAACAGCTGCACCGATAAGTTTCTCGCTCATTGGAATAACCTCCTCAAAATATCTGTGGGCTTAACCGTTAATATAGTAACATATTTCGCCCAAAATTTAAAGTGGAAATTTGCCAAATTCAAAGTAAGATTCAAATAAAATTAAAATTCTGACGTTTGCAGGCAACAGGTAAGATGTAAAAAAGAACTATTTCAGTAAGGAAATAAAAAAATTTCACAAAGTGCGTTTATAATTTATCAAATTTTCTCTTGCAACTGGTGCATAATATGGTAGAATATATATAGTGTGCAAACCAATTTTAAAAAGGAGTTGTTATTATGCCACTTGTTACTTCAACCGAAATGTTCAAGAAGGCCTATGATGGCGGCTACGCTATCGGCGCTTTCAACGTAAACAACATGGAGATTGTTCAGGGAATTACTGAGGCTTGCCAGGAGGAGCACGCACCGGTTATTCTTCAGGTCTCCAAAGGCGCGCGCGCTTACGCTAACCACACCTACCTTGTAAAGCTGGTTGAGGCTGCTGTTATCAACTGCCCTGATATTCCTATCGTGCTGCACCTTGACCATGGTCCTGATTTTGAGACCTGCAAGTCCTGCATTGATGGCGGCTTTACATCTGTTATGATTGATGCCTCAAGCAAGCCCTTTGCTGAGAATATTGAGATTACCAGAAAGGTAGTCGAGTACGCACACGACCACGGTGTTGTGGTTGAGGCTGAGCTGGGCACCCTTGCCGGTGTTGAGGACGAAGTTAAGGTATCTGCCGAGGATTCTTCCTACACCCGTCCTGAGGAGGTTGAGGAGTTTGTTTCCAAGACAGGCTGTGATTCTCTTGCAATAGCTATCGGAACCTCCCACGGCGCATATAAGTTTACTCCTGCTCAGTGCACCCGTAATGCTGACGGCATTCTCGTTCCGCCTCCGCTGCGCTTTGACGTTCTCGAGGAGGTCTCCAGAAGACTTCCCGGTTTCCCGATAGTTCTCCACGGTTCTTCTTCAGTCCCACAGGAATATGTAAAGATGATTAATGAGCACGGCGGCAATATGCCTGACGCTATTGGTGTTCCTGAGGACCAGCTCCGCCATGCAGCAGAGCTTTCCGTCTGCAAGATTAACATTGACTCCGATCTTCGTCTTGCGATGACCGGAACAATCCGTAAGTTCTTTGATGAGAACCCCTCAAAGTTTGACCCCAGAGAGTACCTGAAGCCTGCCCGTGCAAATATCAAGGAGCTTGTAAGACATAAGCTTATTGATGTTCTCGGCTGCGCCGGAAAAGCTTGACGTATAATGTAAAATTGTTTTATAATGATAGCAATGGTTGAGTAAATCAGCCATTGCTATTTTTAATTTGCTTATACGAATCGGCGGTGAGTGCAGTGAACGTTAATATAGATGACAGAAATAAAAATGTAGCGGAAGAGGAAGCGGAAAACATTATTTCAGATAATCACGATATGGATAAAGAGCCCGGCGGGGATGAGCCCTCTGCCGACGGTTATGAGATCAGTGTGGAGGAAGACGGACAAAAGGTTTCCGGAGAAAGTGAGATTGAGGAAACTCATGATAAGCCTGAGGATATGAAGCCCGTGGAGGAGAGCTCCGGAGACGGGGAAAAGTCATCAGGTTTTAAAAAATTTACGGCTGTACTTTTAAAGGCAAAGCAGACAGGTCTTTACATAACCTCCGACGAATTTCTTGACAATGCCATAAGGATAATGCTGGGGCTTATATGCCTTATGATAAGCCTTATTCATTTTGTGCCAGCGACTGCCGCCACGATTTTATCTGTGGCCGCGGTGGTGTTTTGCGGTGCCGATGTTGCCAGAAATGCTCTCAGCGATGTTATAGCGGGGGGATATTTGTCCCAGAATGTTATTGTTCTGGTTGCCGCCGTAGTTTCGCTTATAGCAGGTTACCCGGCTGACAGCGTGTTCGCGCTTCTTGTGGCTGAGCTTGGCTTTAAGCTCAGAACCGATTTTATTGAAAGTATTGAAGAGCGTGCTGATAAGCAGCTTGACAGTTACAAAAGGGAAAAAGCCGCCGATATTATCCGTCAGTCCCTTGATACATCTACCCATGAGATAAGAAGGCTCGCGGGGTACAAAAAGCTTGGAGCCGCCGCTGCCATCGGTATCAGCGCTGTAATAGCTGTGGTGGGTTTTATTGCCGGAGGCGAAAACGGCAGGGAGTGGGTCCACAGGGGAATGGTACTGGCTATGGTAGCCGTTCCTGCCTGCGAGAGCATTATTATGGTTTTGCCGTACAGGTTTGGGATACTGAAGCTTTTTGAGGACGGTATCGGAATAAGAAATTCCGAAACACTCCACAGTATTTCATCGCTCACCTCGGTTATTTTTGATAAGCGCGGTACCATAACTGATGAAAAGTACGAAATAATAGATATAGATACCGTCAGGCTCACAAGAGAACAGCTTCTTTACCTGGCAGCTTACGGCGAAGCCTATTCCGATCACCCCATTGCTGAGACCATAAGAGAAGCTTATGGCAATGAGATTGACCAGAATCGTATCATGCGCCATGTGGAGGAGCCGGGAGCTGGGGCATTTGTTCAGCTTACTGCAGGTGAGATTATCGCTGTTGGAAATCTTGAGCTTATGGAAAAGATTAAGGTCAGGGGGAACCTTGTACCCAGTAATAATACTGTTGTGTATGTTGCGGTTGACAGGACCTATGTGGGAAGAATTGAGCTTCAGTGCAGCATTATTCCGGAAGCTGTTGAGACTGTTTCGAGGCTTCGGAGAGCGGGCGTTGCCAATGTTGCTCTTATGACGGGTGATAATACCATGGCTGCCAATAATGTGGGCAAGGCTGTGGGAATTAGTGAAATATACGCTGACTGTCTGCCTAAGGACAAGTATGAGCGTGTAAAGTATATTATGGATTCCCAGGACAGGGACGACAAGCTTGCCTATGTCTGTTCCGGTCAGAACAGGGTGGAGGCTATGAGTCTTGCCGATGTAGGTGTTATTGTGGGCGCCGAGGAGGAGCACGCAGGCGGAGCCGAGGTGGTAATATTTGACGGAGGCGTTTCGGCAATAGTGGACGTAGTCAATACCGCAAGGCAGGTTCAGCGAAAAATGCTCCAGAATCTGTCCTTTGTTGCGGGAGCCGCTGCCATTACGCTTATTTTAGGGCTTGCCGGTATTGTGGGAATGTGGTTTGCCCTGACTCTCAATGTTGCTGCCGTGGTAGCAGCTACGTTAAATTCATCAGTAAGAGAAAAAAGAAAAAAATAAATTGCCGTTTATTAAAAAAGAACCCTGCCGGGAGAAAATTTCTCATCCGGCAGGGGTTTTGTTAATCGTTTTTGTTTTCCGGTTCACCCCGATTTTCCTGGCTGACAACACCAAGGTTTGCCAGAGGAGAAAGCTGGGCTGCGTTGCGAAGGTCGCTGTTTTCAACATGGGTATAAATCTCGGTTGTGTTAAGGTGCTCGTGACCCAAAAGTTCCTGTAATGTCCTTACGTCAACTCCGTTATGGAGCATAAGAGTTGCGGCCGTGTGGCGCAGCTTGTGAGCCGAGTACCTGGAGGTATCCAGACCGGCTGCTCCGAGATGCTTTTTAACAAGGGAGTGAACGGTAGAGGTGCTTATACGCTGACGACGTGAGGACAAAAACAGGGCCTTTGTATCCACGCCGGCAATGGTATTTCTTACCTCAAGATAGTCCTCAAGGGCATTTATGCAGGCTTCATTTAGATAGACAAGCCGCTCCTTGTTGCCCTTTCCCAAAACACGGAGGTGATCTCCCTGATAGCTTGACAGGTCAAGTCCCACAAGCTCCGAAATTCTCAGTCCGCAGTTTAGAAAAATAGTTAAAATACAGTAGTCACGCTGTTTATTTGGACCGTCCACATTGACAAGAAGCCGTACAGCCTCTTCCTCAGTGAGGTACTTTGGCAGAGCTTTCATAATTTTAGGGGAGTCCAGATCCTGTATGGGATTTACGTCGAGCACCTTGGCTTTGAGAGTCAGATACTTGTAAAAGGAGCGTATGGTGGATATTTTTCTGGCACGGGACGTGGCACTGAGACCAAGGGCTGAATTTTCACTGTTGTGATATTTTTCCCTGTCACGGGATAGGTAGTTTAAGTAGTCATATACGTCGTTCAGGGTTACCGAGCGCACAAAGTCAAGGTCAATATCCTTTATGGATATTTCCCCAAGGTTTGTATCACGGGGAACAAGATTTTTCTGTATTTTCATATATCTGAAAAAGGTACGCAGGTCAAGATAATATTCATCAACGGTAAGTTTTGAATGACCTTTAATGTTCCCGTGGTAATTTAAGAAACCCTTTATAATTTCAGGCGCTTCACTGCGATAGTCCATAGCCGTATCCTCTTGCGAAAAAAATCATTTTGTATTATTCTATCATTGTAAAAATTAAATTGCAACGGTGAAGGGTATTTTTACTAAGTTTTGTCATATTTACAATGGTATAAGCGGCGAAGATATGGTAGAATTAAATTTAAAGTAAAAACAATTTGGCTGGTGGGATTATGGAAGGCATATCGGAAATTTTAAAAAAGAAATACTCAATGGGAGCGGCTCCCGTTTATACGTTTAGGCATTGCCTGAACAGCGTCCCCGGCGGACCAAGGTGTAATCTGTGCAACAGCCTTTGCCCGGAGAACATCAGTATAACGACCCAATCCTCCAGAAACAGGACGGAAATCTGTATTTCCTGCGGCATATGCTCCGGCGTATGTCCTACGGGGGCAGTGTCCCCCACTAACGCCTCCGTAAAGGCTTTTCTTATGGCTGTGGGAAGAAGCGGGGAGCTTAGCGTAGGCTGTGGCAGAGACGAGGACGACTGGAATTTGGCGCTTCCGTGCCTTGCGGCGCTGTCCTGGGAGCAGATTTGTATAGCCGCACTTACAAACGGCATTGTCCTTTCGCTGAGAAAGTGCGATAATTGCCCTAACCCCGGTCACGTTGAGCAGGTTAAGCAGAATCTTCAAAAAGCTAGAAAATTTCTGGGTGATGAGCTTTATTTCGATAAGGTTACAGTGCTGAGAGAGGGCGATGAGTACGAGCCTACGGGAGAGAACCTGTCACGCCGGGAGCTCTTTAATGTATTCAGAGCATTTCCTCTTGACGTGGCATTTAGTATGCTGCCTGAAATGAGTGAAAAGGACAGTCCCGGTCTTTTTTACCGCGCAATATTACGTGACAAGGTCAGGGAGCTTTACGAAAGCAGCAAAGAGGGTAACAGAACAAAATTTGTGGTGACCCTTCCGAAAGTGGAGGACAGCTGTTTCGGCTGCGGAATATGCGTGGGAAAATGTCCGGAAAAAGCCCTTAAAATCATAAAATCTGCCGACGGAGAAAAGTTTTCCGTTGCGGTTGAGGTATGGAAATGTACGGGCTGCGGCGCCTGCAAGGCGGCGTGCCGCGAAAAGAGTATTTCCGCAATGGCAAGTATGGCTGTTCCCCATCTGGGAAAAGTGCTGATTAAGCGCCTGCCTGTAAGTAACTGTAAAGAGTGCGGAGCCCCCTGCCATAGAGGAGGTCAGCAGCTTTGCCCACTATGCGAGGCCAAAGCCAGAAATGAAGCCAGAAGACAAAAATCCCAGTAATTTTGCGAAAATCAGTCAGATATTGATAAAAGTGTTACGGGTACTTTCTGCTGTAAAAATAAAAAAGCAGCTTCAGTTTTCCTGTAGCTGCTTTTTTTGAGCACCCTGTAAGCCGGGTCTTGTCATGGACAGTCATCTATCTAGACCTGCCGTTACCGGCAGGCTCAAGCCACCTCCCCGGGACGGTCGGGCAGACCTTATGTCCCTCCGCGGTGTTGCTCCGAATAGAGTTTACAGCGCCAAACTGTCTCCAGCCGGCGGGTGAGCTCTTACCTCGCCTTTCCACCCTTACCCATGTCCCGCGGGACCGGGCGGTATATCTCTGTTGCACTTGTCCGAGGGTTGCCCCTGGCGGGTGTTACCCGTTATCCTTGCCCTGTGGAGCCCGGACTTTCCTCACGCACAGGCTTTCGCCTTATGCCCGCGACTGTCTGAAGTGCTCACTGTGCTATTTTAAACTATATTTACACCTCTGTCAAACAGAATTTACCGTTACGTGGTATAGCTTTTTTATCTGTACGCCAAATCATATATTGAAAATGCAAATTGAAATAATCACCATGCCGATGTATAATGTAAGCGATTATGCCGTATTATGAAGGCATAGTTATGTTAATATTTGTAAACGAGGTGTAGCTATGACACTTACCCAATATATGGATAATCTTAAGGGAAAACGGGTGGCTGTTTTAGGAATCGGTGTGAGCAACCGTCCTCTAATAAAGCTGCTGCTTGAAAACGGCATAGACGTAACTGCCCATGACAGGCAGGACCGTGAGAAGCTGGGTGAATTTGGGGATACCATTGAAAAGCAGGGGTGTAAGCTTAAAACAGGGGAGGGCTATCTTGACTCTATTGAAGCTGACGTAATATTCCGTTCTCCTGGTATCCGTCCAGACCTTCCCCAGATTAAGGCTGCGGTGGAAAAGGGCGCGGTACTGACCTCTGAGATGGAAGCGTTTTTTCAGGTCTGCCCATCAAAAATAATTGCGGTAACTGGCTCTGACGGCAAGACCACCACCACAACTGTGATTTCGGAGATACTTAAAAGGGCAGGCTATAAGGTTCACGTAGGCGGAAATATAGGAACTCCACTGCTTGACAGGGCAGAGACCATAGGCAGTGACGATATATGTGTACTGGAGCTTTCCTCATTTCAGCTTATGACAATGAAAAAGTCGCCGGATATTGGGGTTATCACAAATCTTGCGCCCAATCACCTTGACGTTCACCGTGACATGGAGGAATATATACGGGCTAAAAAGAACATTTTCGTAAATCAGCCCCAACCGAAAAGGGTCGTTTTGAATTATGACAACGACATTACACGTTCCTTTGCGCCGGAGGTAACAGGGGAGCTTATGCTTTTCAGCATGAGGGATAAACCGGAAAACGGAGTTTTCCTGAAAGGCAATAATATTGTTTTGTCTCAAAACGGGGAGGAGACTGTCATTATGGACAGCCGCGATATTTTTATCCCCGGAAGTCACAACATTGAAAACTATATGGCAGCCTTTGCCGCAGTTTGCGGGCTTGCGGATTTTGAAGCAATGAGGGAAACTGCAAAAAACTTTAAGGGAGTTGAACATAGAATAGAGTTTGTCCGTGAGCTTAACGGAATAAAATTTTATAACGATTCTATTGCGTCAAGCCCGTCTAGGACGACTGCCGGGCTTCGTTCCTTTAAGGAAAAGGTCATACTGATTGCAGGGGGCAAGGATAAAGGCGTTCCGTTTGATTCTCTAGGCAAGGAAATTGTAACCCACGTTAAAAAGCTGGTCCTTACCGGGCTGACGGCGGATAAAATAGAGGAAAGCGTGAAAAAAGCTGGGGGAGAACTGCCGATCATAAAGAAAGATGATCTTAAAGAGGCGGTTATTTCGGCATATAAAGCGGCGGAAAAGGGAGATATTGTCATACTTTCCCCTGCGTGCACCTCCTTTGACCGCTTTAAGAATTTTGAGGAGCGGGGAAAATATTTTAAGGAAATTGTTTGGGGTTTGGAGTAAGGATAATGGACACAGCAGATAATTTTGGATTTTCAGATAGAGTTATTAAACTTGCCGCAAGGGCGCAGGAGGATATAAGGGACCGGTTTTCAGCCCTTGAGGAGGTTTCCTTTCAGAACACGGTCAGGGTAATGGAAGCCTTTAAGAAGTACCGTGTGTCGCCGTCAATGTTTTCCCAGACTACGGGCTACGGTTATGACGATATGGGCAGAGACACCCTTGATAAAATCTACGCCAGTGTTTTCGGTGGGGAGGCAGCCCTTGTGCGTCCCGGCTTTGTAAACGGCACCCACGCCATAACGACGTCCCTGTTTGCCGCGCTGAAGCCCGGGGATACACTGCTGGCAGCTACGGGACTGCCCTATGACACGCTTCAGACTGTTATCGGTCTTACGGGAAATTACCATGGTTCCCTCAAATACTACGGGATTAATTACAGACAGGTTGACCTTCTGCCTGACGGTACACCGGATTACGACGCCATAGCCGCAGCGGCATCGGATCCTTCGGTCACTGCTGTGGCAGTTCAGCGGTCAAGGGGGTATGCCCTTAGACCGGCGCTGACTGTGGGACAGATAGGGAAAATCGCCGAAGGGGTTCACGGAGCAAACAAAAACGCGGCGGTCATTGTGGATAACTGCTATGGCGAATTTACGGAGACGAAAGAGCCACTTCACGTGGGTGCTGATCTTATCGCAGGTTCCCTTATTAAAAATCCCGGCGGAGGACTTGCGCCTACCGGCGGATACGTATGCGGCAGGGGCGACCTTGTAGAAAACGCGGCAATGCGGCTCACAACGCCGGGAATTGGCGGCGAGTGCGGCTGTTCACTGGGAGATAACAGGCTTTTCTACCAGGGGCTTTTTAATGCGCCGCATGCTGTGTGTCAGGCACTTAAAACGGCTATTTTTGCCGCGAGAATGATGGAGCTTTTGGGTTACGATACCACTCCGTCCTCAAACGCGGTGCGTTCTGATATAATTCAGTCCATAAACTTCGGAAAGGCAGAGTATCTTGAGGCGTTTTGCCGCGGAATACAGTCCGGATCTCCCGTTGACTCCTATGTAACACCTGTGGCAGCCGATATGCCGGGGTATGAGGATCAGGTTATTATGGCGGCGGGCACCTTTGTGCAGGGAGCATCTATTGAGCTTTCCTGTGACGGACCCATGAGACCACCATACACCGCTTTTTTACAGGGCGGACTTACCTTCGAGTCGGGAAAGCTGGGGATTATGACGGCGGTAAATGAGATTTTATCAAAATAAAGTTTAGGTCTGTCGCATAAGCTTTACAGAGGTGATTTCTGTGGGCTTTTCCACCCTTGAAAGGCGGCTTTCCTATAAGCTGAGCGAAGGACGTAAAAGACGTGGGAGATATTACCTTCTCTTTCTTCTCGTATTGATCCTCGCTTTTACAGCCTTTACCCTGGAGCGGCTTGAGCCGGCGGCAGTAAATATTGCCATGGCAAATATTACCGATATGATTACCGTGGAGATAAGTGATATAATTACTGATATGATACTGTCCAAAGATATTGATTACGATGATTTAGTCAGCTTTGAAAAGGACAGCAGCGGAAATATTACAGCGCTAATTACCAATATGCCTGAGATAAATTCCCTTTCGGCGGAGCTTTCCAAGACTGTAACGGAGAATCTTGTGGAGGTGGCGGAGGTATCCGTATCGGTGCCTTTGGGTAATGTGATCGGGGGAGCGCTGCTTTCAGGCAGGGGTCCTGAGATACCGGTAAGCATAATATCCATTTCAAACGTTACAACAAGATTTAGAAACGAGTTTTCCTCGGCAGGCATAAATCAGACACGGCACAGGATTATGCTTGATATTGAGGTAAGCGTCGGCATACTGTTGGCTGGACGCAGCGACTACTGGGACAGCATACATACCGAGATGGTAGTGGCAGAAACCGTAATTGTGGGTAAGGTGCCTGAGTCATACGCATATTTCAATCAATAAGTAAGAGGTGAAACCCTTGGACTATACAAAGAGAGCGGAGGAGCTTAGAAAGCTTCTCAACGAGTACAGTTACAGGTACTATGTTCTTGACGACCCGTCAGTATCGGATTATGAATACGATATGCTCCTTCGTGAGCTGGAGGAGCTTGAAAGACAGCACCCGGAACTCATTACGCCGGACTCTCCCACCCAGAGGGTGGGAGGAAAGGCACTGGAAGCTTTTCAGCAGGTTGTCCACGAGGTGCCCCTGGAAAGCCTTCAGGACGTTTTTGACTTTCAGGAGGTTTCTGATTTTGACTTAAGAGTGAAGGAGACGACAGGGCAGTGCCAGTACGATGTGGAGCCGAAAGTGGACGGACTTTCCGTGGCTCTTCGCTATGAAAACGGAGTTTTTGTTCAGGGCGCCACAAGAGGCGACGGCAGAGTGGGCGAGGACGTTACCGAAAATTTGAGAACCATAAAGAGCCTTCCTCTTACCTTGGAAAATGCGCCTTCCCACCTGGTGGTCCGAGGAGAGGTATATATGTCAAAACGTGTTTTCCGCGCCCTTAATCAGGAGCGTGAGCAGGAGGAAAAGCCACTGTTTGCCAACCCGAGAAATGCGGCGGCAGGCTCCCTTCGTCAGCTTGACCCGCGGATTGCGGCAGAGCGTCAGCTTGACGTTGTTGTATTTAACATTCAGTCAGTCAGCGGCGTGACATTTGAAAAGCATTCGGAATCCATAGAGTATCTGAAAAAGCTGCGGTTCAGGACCATACCCCACTGGGAGTATGATAAAATTGAGGACTGCCGCGCCAAAATAGAGGAAATCGGTGAAAACAGGGAACAGTTTGATTTTGATATTGACGGCGCGGTAATAAAGGTCAACTCTCTTGAGGCAAGGCTTCGTCTTGGAAGCACGGCAAAGGCGCCACGGTGGGCTGTGGCGTTTAAGTATCCGCCGGAGGTTAAGGAGACAGTAGTAAAGGATATAGTTATTCAGGTGGGAAGAACAGGAGTTCTTACCCCAAAGGCGGTGGTTGAGCCTGTCAGGCTGGCGGGGACCACGGTTACAAATGCGACGCTGCATAACTATGACAATATTGCCGAAAAGGATATAAGAATAGGAGACACCATATTTATAAGAAAGGCCGGGGAAATAATTCCCGAGGTTTTGGGTGTAAATATGGACAAGCGTCCCGATTGGGCTGAGAAATACATTTTCCCTGATAAATGCCCTGTTTGCGGCGCGCCTGTTATGAGGGACGAAGGCGGAGTGGCGATTCGCTGCCGCGGCGCGGAGTGCCCGGCGCAGCTTCACCGCAGGATTGTACACTTTGCCAGCAGAAACGCCATGGATATTGAGGGGCTTGGCGCAGCCGTTACTGCTCTTCTCATAGAAAATGGTCTTATAAAGTCGCCGGCTGACCTTTACGAGCTTAAGGCAGCCGACATTGCCAATCTTCCCGGAATGGGAGTTAAATCAGGGGAAAAGCTCGTCTCATCCATTGAAAAATCTAAATCCGCCGGTCTTGCAAGGGTGATTTACGCTCTTGGAATACCACAGGTGGGGCAAAGCGCAGCAAGGACACTGGCAAAGGTTATGGGCAGCATGGAAAAGCTCAGAGGAGCGACTAAAGAGGAGCTTACGGAGATTAGTGATATTGGTCCTGTAACGGCTGAGTATATTGTAAGCTGGTTTGAAATGGAGCAGTCAAAGCACCTTTTAGGAGCTCTTGAAAGCCACGGCGTTGTTATGGTAGAGGAAAACAGGGAGACAGGTACGAAGTTTTCCGGACTTACTTTTGTCCTTACAGGTACGCTTTCAAAATATACAAGAGATGAGGCTAAGAGGCTTATTGAGGAACTGGGAGGGAAAACCTCGTCATCGGTTTCAAAAAAGACAAGCTATGTTCTGGCAGGGGAGGACCCGGGCTCAAAGCTTAAAAAGGCGGAGGAGCTGGGGGTTACAGTCATCTCTGAGGAAGATTTTGAGGAAATGCTCAAATAAACTGTCAGTTATGCCATAAGAGTGGTGTAACTGAGTGTATTTTTCTTTCCCGGCAAGACCTGGAAAGGAAAACAGCTTAAACTCTGAGTAAAACAGCAGCTTTGCGGCTATTTTACCATTATGAGGTTCTTACTGATGAAATTTAAAAAAATTCTTTCACTTTTATTGATTTTTGCTCTTTTCTCATCGGTGGCGGCGCCTGCCGCACTTGGTGCGGGAACTGGCACAGGAGAAGCTAGATATTCAAACACCCTTACCATTGGGGAAGGATTTACGTATACAAATGAAATATCCTACAATTCTTCTGGAAAAAGAGTTGAGACATATAGCGTAGAAACTGCCCCGGGAAGTCAGGTATTTCCGATTACAATGGCCTGTGACACAATATACGGCGGTCTTACAGTTACAAAGATGATAAACTACGCTCAAAGCTTGGGATATAACGTTCTTGGCGCCGTAAACGGTGATTTTTTCTCCATGAGTACAAAGGTACCTATGGGGGGAGTTATAGAAAACGGTGAGTATAAATCCAGCCCTGAGGAAGAAAATATGCTGGTATTGAACCGTGAGGGAGCATATGTTTCCGTAGACCCCGATATAGTGGTTGAGCTTTTTAACGGTGGACAGGGTGCTGTTCCCGGGGTAACTTCTGGGGGAAATTACGGAAAGAAGGTTACAGTAACACATTTTAATAAAATGCGTGCGGACACCGGGGGACTTTATATTTTCACAGACGCCTTTTCAACAGTGTCCACGCGGACTACCAGTAACGGCTGGGCGGTACGCTTTAAAATTGTAAGCGGCGAGCTTTCCGTTGGCAGCTCCGTAACAATGGAGGTAGAGGAGATTATCCAGAACGGCACAACCTATCCCATAGGCGAGGGGTACGTGGTGCTCACGGCGGCAGATCAGTGCGGCATGAGGGAGACCCTCAGTAATTTTGCCGTAGGCGATGTTGTGACACTGTCCGTTTCCGCCTCTGACCCGAGATTGAATGAGGCGCAGTGGGCTTTGGGCTGCGGTGATGTTCTTGTCGAAAACGGACAGGTTACGCAGGAGGACACATGGGACAAGCAGCTTCTCAGTCCCAATCCGAGGACTGTTGTCGGAATCAAAGCTGACGGCTCAATTATTTATTATGTGGTAGACGGACGAATCAGCTCTCACTCAGGGGGAGCTACAATGAGGGAGATAGCCGAGGATATGATAAGCAAGGGCTGTGTAACTGTT
Source organism: uncultured Oscillospiraceae bacterium (assembly GCA_944385775.1). Taxonomy (GTDB): domain Bacteria; phylum Bacillota; class Clostridia; order Oscillospirales; family Oscillospiraceae; genus RUG626. The sequence continues at coordinate 13,753 of CALWYM010000024.1, forward strand.
GTAAATCTTGACGGCGGCGGCTCCTCAACAATTTCCATGAGGCTTCCGGGCAGTGAAAATTCGTATGTGTTAAACCGTCCATCAGACGGTTCCGAGCGTTCCTGTGGTTCCTACATACTTTTTGTGACAAATATTCCGGAGGAGACAGTCTCCGGTGAGGTGACGGACGGAAATACGGGAACTGTTCCGCCTCAGACAGGTTCTCAGCAGGACAGCGTTCCAAAGTATCTTTACATAAAAGACGAGGGCGCATTTGTGCTTCAGGGCTCCGAGATTCCAATGGAATTTCTTGCGTCAAACAGTGAGTTTAAGCCCTGCGAGGTACCGCAGGACATAACAGTCCTGTCAGGTATTTCAAACCCGGTTACAGATAATCTTTACTCTGCCGTAAATTCAGGAGTTGACGGAATTACTCTGAATTCCGCTTCGGCAGGCATTACAGGGGCAGGAACCCTTCATGTGATTTCCGAGGTGGACACCCTTAAGGTTATTGATACGGAAACGGGTAAAGGGCCGGTTTTTGAAGGACTCAGCGAGGGGGATACAATTCAGCTGGGAGTTAAAATTCAGAATCTTTCAAGAGACGTACTGTTTTCACCGAACGTTGTTACATACGCCATGGAGGGCGAAGGAGGTACGGTAGACGAAAACGGGCTTTTCACCGCGGGAAAGCCGGGTAGCTCAGGTAAGCTTACAGTAAGCGCCGGAGGAAGGACTGTGGAGTATGAAATAAAAATGGACAACATTTTCCTTGATATTCAGCAGCACTGGTCTAAGGAATTTGTGGAGCGGCTTTACAAGGACGGTATTGTTCGCGGAATTTCAGAAACTGAGTTTGGTACGGATCTTCCCATAGTGAGAGGGGATTTTGTTCTTATGCTGTACCGCGCCTTCGGTCAGCCGGAGGTGACAGATACGGTGTCATTTTCCGATGTGGACCCGTCAAAGCATTATGCAACGGCGGTGTCATGGGCAGCCGCAAATAAAATTGCCCTTGGAAACGGGGACGGCACCTTTACGCCGGACAGCACACTGACAAGAGAGCAGGCGTTTACGATGGTTTACAGAGCCTTTTTCCCGGAAGAGGGAAATGAGAGTATTGAAGACCTTCTCTCAATATTCTCTGACGGCGGAGAGGTGTCCTCTTTCGCCAGGGTGCCGACAGCCTATCTTGTGACGTTGGGA
>CALWYM010000025.1 GCA_944385775.1 uncultured Oscillospiraceae bacterium
ATATTGGGTGAGGTGTCGCTGGCGCTGGAAAACGAGAAAAACGCTCGTGAAAAGGAAGCCGCGGCTATTCTGGCAGAAAGTGAACAGCTTCGCGCGAACCTTCTCCGAACCATTTCCCACGATTTGAGAACACCCCTCACCTCTATTTCGGGAAACGCCTCAAATCTTATTTCCAACAGCAAAAGCTTTGACGAAAAGACAAAGCTTCAGCTCTACACCGATATTTATAACGACTCCATTTGGCTTATTGACCTGGTTGAAAACCTGCTTTACGCTACCAGAATCGAGGAAGGACGCATGACCCTTTCCACCTCCCCGGAGCTTGTAGACGAAATTATGGAAGCGGCAGTAAGGCACATAAGCCGCAAGGCCGCAGACCATCCGCTGACTAAGGTGTGCGAGGACGAACTGCTTTTAGTACGTGCCGACGCCAATCTTATGGTGCAAGTTATTGTAAACATAGTGGATAACGCCATAAAATACACCCCTGCCGGAACACCCATTGAGATACGGGCAAAAAGAGACGGCAATATGGCTGTCATTGAGATTTCCGACAAAGGAAACGGAATTCCTGATAGTGAAAAGGAAAAAATATTTGATAAATTTTACTGCGGGAAAAATAAAATTGCCGATAACCGCAGAAGTCTTGGGCTGGGGCTTTACCTTTGCAAGGCAATAGTTGAGGCCCACGGCGGAACAATAAAAGTATTAGATAACGTGCCTCACGGCGCAATTTTCAGCTTTACCCTACCTGTGGAGGAGATTAATTATGAATAAGCTTTTGATATTAGTAGTGGAGGATGACACTCCTGTCCGAAACCTGATTACTACAACACTTAAAGCCCATGACTATCGCTTTATTTCAGCCGTTAACGGCGAGGGGGCGATTATGGACACGGCCTCCCACAACCCGGATATTATCCTCCTTGACCTGGGACTTCCCGACATTGACGGAGTTGACGTAATCCGCCGCATACGAAGCTGGTCCAACGTACCTATTATAGTTATCAGCGCACGTAGCGAAACAAGCGACAAGATCGACGCTCTCGACGCCGGCGCCGACGACTATCTCACAAAACCATTTTCAGTTGATGAGCTTCTGGCAAGACTCCGCGTCACTCAGCGCCGCCTTGCCATTATGCAAAGCGGAAGCTCCCAGGACTCCGTGTACGAAAACGGTCAGCTCCGCATAGACTATGCCTCCGGTTGCGTCTACCTTAACGGTGAGGAAATCCGCATGACACCCATTGAATATAAGCTGCTTTGTCTGCTGGCAAGAAACACAGGAAAGGTTCTGACCCACAAGTTTATCCTGCAAAACGTATGGGGCTCCAGCTTTGAAAGCGACGTAGGCTCCCTTCGAGTTTTCATGGCGACTTTACGTAAAAAGCTTGAAAGCGGTCCTAATTCACCCCAGTATATCCAGACTCACATTGGTATAGGATACAGAATGCTTAAGATTGAATAACAAAAATGACGAAGGCTGAAAAACCTTCGTCATTTCTTTTTTACTTATTTGCCATGAGCTTTACCATAACCGCTTTCTGAGCGTGCAGACGGTTTTCAGCCTCGTCGAAAATCTCACCTGCGTGGGCTTCCAGCACCTCTGCCGTAATCTCCTCGCCACGGTGTGCCGGCAAACAGTGAAGCACCATGGCGTCACTTTTCGCATGGTCCATAAGCTTAGAGTCAACGCAGTAGCCTGCGAAGTCCTTTTTGCGCTTCTCTGTCTCAGCCTCCATTCCCATAGAGGACCAAACATCGGTGTAAACTGCGTCGGCGCCTTCTGCTGCCTCGTAAATATCCTCGGTAATAAGAAGTTCCCCTGTACTGTGCGCCCACTCCACAATGCCGCTGTCCGGCATATAATCCTTGGGGCAACCGATAGCAACCCTCATGCCCATTTTTATGCAGCCCACAATAAGTGAGTTTGCCATATTGTTGCCGTCGCCGATAAATGCCAGCTTCTTCCCGGAAAGAGCGCCCTTGTATTCACGGATTGTCTGTAAATCCGCAAGCACCTGGCATGGGTGCGCATAGTCCGTAAGACCGTTTATAACTGGAATTGAGCCATATTTCGCAAGTGTTTCCACCTCCGACTGCTGGTAGGTTCTTATCATAATTCCGTCAAGGTATCTTGAAAGAACTCTTGCCGTGTCCTCAACCGGCTCGCCCCTGCCTATCTGAAGGTCACGGGATGACAGAAACAGGGCATGACCACCAAGCTGGTACATTCCCGTTTCAAAGGATACTCTTGTTCTGGTTGAGGATTTCTGGAAAATCATACCCAGTGTCTTTCCCTCAAGGTAGTGATGGGGTATGCCGTTTTTGTTTTCAAACTTAAGCTGGTCCGCAAGACCCAGCAAATCCAGAATTTCATCAGATGTTAAATCCGACAGCTTTAAAAGATGCTTCATGGATTAATAACCTCCTTAATAACGGAAACCGCCTTTTCAAGCTCCTCCATTGTTATATTGAGCGGCGGCACAAGGCGAACCTTTTCATGGGCTGTCAGAACTATAACGCCTCTTTTAAGCAGCTCCGCCGCAATCTCGCCGGAGCTTTTTTCGCAGTCAAGACCTATCATAAGACCAAGACCGGAAATGCTCTTAAGTCCCGGTGTGCCGTTAAGCTGGGACAGAATATAATCTGCCTTTTCCGTGACCTGAGAGAGTAATTTATCGTCAAGCCTTGAAATTATACTGATAGCGCCAGCACAGCTTACAGGGTTTCCGCCGAAGGTGGAACCATGACTTCCAGGGGTTAGGGTATCCTTGACCTTTTCGCCCAGCATACAGGCTCCCAGAGGAAGACCGCCGCCCAATCCCTTTGCCGTTGTAACAACATCAGGCATAAAACCGTACTGCATATAGGCGTAGAGAGTACCTGTTCTGCCGTTTCCGGTCTGAACCTCATCCACAACTATAAGAAGGTTATGCTCCTTTGCAATATTTACAAGCTCGTTTACATATTCCTGGCTCAGCTTAATAACGCCGCCCTCGCCCTGAACAAGCTCAATCATTATCGCGCAGCAGTTGCCCTTTTCCGCAAGGGCGCGAGCCTCACCGGGGTCCTGTGCCGAAGCATACACAAATCCTTCCGTAAACGGACCGAACATGGTATGAAAGCTGTCCTGTCCTGTGGCGGCAAGAGTAGTGATTGTCCTGCCGTGAAAGCTGTTTTTGAGTGTAATAATATTGCTGTGGCTGTAATCGCCATATTTATCATACGCCCACTTGCGGCACACCTTAATGGCACACTCATTAGCCTCCGCACCTGAATTTCCGAAAAACACCTTTTTCATTCCGGTTTTCTCGCACAAAAGCTCCGCAAGCTTAACGCAGGGCTCTGTATAGTAGAGATTGGATATATGCTGAAGCTTATGTAGCTGCTTTGTCACGGCGTTTATCCACTGTTCATCAGCGCAGCCGAATACATTTACCGCAATGCCCGCTCCAAGGTCAATATATTCCCTGCCATTTTCGTCATAAAGCTTCGCGCCCTTTCCGCTTACAAATACCACGTCAGCTCTTGAATAGGTGCCGGCTATATATTTTTTGTCAAGCTCCTTTGTATTCACCTAAATTACCTCCCTTACGCAGTAAACATGGTACCGAGACCGGCGTCTGTAAGAAGCTCCATAAGCATGGAGTGTTCCACTCTGCCGTCAATAATAAATACCCGTTTTACGCCTCTTCTGATTGCCTCAACGCAGCACTGGATTTTCGGTATCATCCCCCCCTGGATAACGCCGTCTCCTATAAGCTGCGGCACCTGGCTGACGGTTATCTTGCTGAGAAGGGTTGAGGGGTCGTCCTTGTCCATAAGTACTCCAGCTATGTCCGTCATGGTGAGCATACTTTCAGCTCCCAGCTTTCCGGCAATTCTGGCTGCCGCCGTATCCGCGTTTATGTTATACAGCTTTCCCTCACTGTCGCAGCCGATGGTGGATATTATAGGAATATATCCCATATTAAGAAGGTCTGTAACAGGTTCGATATTAATATCGGTTATCTCCCCTACCTGCCCAAGAGAAGGGTCAAGCTGCTTTGCGGTAATAAGTCTCCCATCCACTCCGGATATTCCCATAGCTTTCCCTCCGGCTATTTCCACAAGGTTTACAAGGTCCTTATTCACCTTGCCTGCCAGCACCATCTGTACTATATCCATTGTCTTTTCGTCAGTTACACGCAGACCATTTACAAACTGGGACTCGGTACCGGTTTTCTTCAGCATATCACTTATCTCAGGTCCGCCTCCGTGAAACACAACCACACGGACCCCAATCATACTGAGAAGCACAATGTCGCCCATAACAGCTTTTTTAAGCTTTTCATTTTGCATGGCGTTGCCGCCGTATTTTATTAAAATTGTCTTGCCTGAGTATTTCTGTATATACGGAAGGGCCTCGGTCAGCACCTGTGCTCTGTCCTTGTGGTCAAGCATTTTATTTTCCCCCTTAAGTTCTGTAATCGCCGTTTATTTTTACATAGCCATAAGTCAGATCGCAGCCCCAGGCTTCGGCTAAGCCGCTACCCTCATGCATTGTTACTTTGATAATAATCTCGTTTTCCGAAAGGATTTCCTTAGCCTGCTCCTCTGAGAAATCTACCCCTGCTCCGCCGCAGCACACCTGAATCTCGCCCTTTTCAGAGGCAAAGCTTACGTCCACAGCGTTCACGTCTATATCCGCTCCGCAGTAGCCGATGGCGCAGAGTACCCTTCCCCAGTTGGCGTCGGCACCAAACATTGCCGCCTTTACAAGAGATGAGCAGATCACGCTTTTTGCCGCAATTTTTGCCGTATCATCATTCTTTGCCCCTGTAACTAAACAGGTGAGAAGCTTTGTAGCACCCTCGCCGTCAGCGGCAATGGCACGGCACAGATACTTCGTAACCGCAGACATCGCAGCACAGAAGCTTTCAAAATCATCTCCCGGAGCGTTAATTATCTTATTTCCCGCCATACCGTTTGCCATAACCGACACCATATCGTTTGTGGACGTGTCGCCGTCAACGCTTATCATGTTAAAACTTGTCTTTACGTCCTCTGACAGTGCCTTTTGAAGCATTTCCGAAGTGATGGTGCAGTCGGTTGTAATGAAAACAAGCATTGTCGCCATATTCGGATGTATCATGCCGGAGCCCTTGGCTATGCCGCCAATGTGACACTCCTTACCACCTGCATTAAAGGAGAAAGCGATTTCTTTTTTCTTCGTATCGGTTGTCATTATGGCATTGGCAGCGTCATCGCTATTATCTCCAAGTCCCTCCGTAAGCTCTTTCATGCCATTTGAAATCGGCTCCAGAGACAACGGCTGACCTATGACTCCGGTGGACGCCACAATAACGTCATTTTGTGAAATTCCCGTGTATTCCTCGACCAGCCTGCACATTCCCTTTGCTATCTCTATTCCGTTAGCGTTACAGGTGTTGGCATTTCCGCTGTTTACTATTATCGCCTGAGCACAGCCATCGGACACATTCTCCTTTGTTACATAAATCGGCGCGCCCTTTACCAGATTCTGCGTATAAACACAGGCTGCCGCCGCCTTTGTCTGACTGACGATAAGCGCCAGATCCTTCTTCGAGTGATTTCTCCGTATGCCGCAGTGGATTCCTCCCGCCTTAAAGCCCACAGGGGCGCATACCCCTCCGCTGATTTGCTTCATTATGTTATCCTCCAAATTATACATTGAGACCTGTGGTCTCCTCCAGATTCATAAGTATATTCATATTCTGAACAGCCGCGCCGGAAGCGCCTTTTCCAAGGTTATCAAGCCTTGATGAGATTATAAGCTGGCTTTCATTTCCATTTACGAATATCTCAAGGTTATCCCTGCCGCTTAGATTATTTGAGCCTAAAAAACCGTTTTCCGGATCCTTGCCCAGAGATATAACAGGGCTTCCGCTGTAATAGTCGCCGTAAAGTTCCTTTACAATCTCCACTGACGCGGGTTTTTCCATAAGGTCACTGTCCACCATTATTGAAACCACCATGCCCTGAGGGAAATCGCAGATTATCGGCGAAAAAAGCGGCTTTCTTTTAAGCATCGAATACTTCATCATTTCCGGAATATGCTTGTGACTGAGGGTAAGCCCGTAGTGGCGGGGACTTTCAAGCTCCTGATCCCTTTCAGGGTTTTCATACTGTGCGATTGTCTTTTTTCCTCCGCCGGTATAACCTGACAGTGCGTGGCAGGCAATAAATGAATCGCCGTTTAAAAATCCTGCCTCCACAAGGGGTCTGACGATTGTTACAAAGCCTGTGGCATAGCAGCCCGGGTTTGCAATCCTTGTGGCGCCGGCAATTTTTTCACGCTGGCCCTTTATTTCCGGAAGCCCGTAAACCCATTCTTCCGAGACCCTGTGGGCGGTGGAAGCGTCAATAAGCTTAACGTCGCTTCTTTCAACAAGGCTTACCGCCTCTCTGGCGGCATCGTCAGGAAGACACAGAAATGCTATATCGCAGCTGTTAAGCGCGTCTTTTCTTGCCCGTAAATCCTTTCTCACCTCATCAGAGAGTGTGATAAGCTCAATATCCTTCCTATGGGAAAGCCTGTCGTATATCTGAAGCCCGGTGGTGCCGGCGCTGCCGTCTATAAATACTTTTGTCATTTAAGCTCCTCCATAACATAGGCAATTTGCTTTTCAACGCTGCCCTTACCCGGTCCGCCGAGACTTGTACGGCGTGCCACACATTCCTCAATATTGATTGCTTCATAAAGTCCGCTGTCAAAAAGCTCAGAATGGGCAACATATTCGTCAAGGGTCATTTCCTCAAGGGTAATATTCTTTTCCGTACAATCAGCCACAATTTCACCGACGGTTTTGTACGCCGTTCTGAAGGGCATACCCTTTGAAACCAAATAGTCCGCCAAATCAGTGGCGTTAATAAAGCCCTTTGCCGCAGCGTCCCTCATGCTCTTTTCATTTACACTCATTGTGTCTACCATGGGGATAAACACATTTAAAACCGCCTTTACCGTGTCAAAGGCGTCAAACACAGCCTCCTTATCCTCCTGCATATCCTTGTTATATGCCAGCGGCAAACCCTTAAGCATTGTAAGCAGCATTATAAGGTCGCCGTAAACTCTGCCCGTTTTTCCTCTTGCCAGTTCCGCCATGTCAGGATTTTTCTTCTGTGGCATTATGGATGAGCCGGTGGAGTATGCGTCGGAAAGCTCGATAAACTTAAATTCCCAGCTGCTCCACAAAATAATTTCCTCGGAAAATCTTGAAATATGGGTCATTACAAGAGCCAGTGCGGAACACAGCTCAACGCAGAAATCCCTGTCGGAAACGCCGTCCATGGAATTTTGGCAAACGCCGCCAAAGCCCAAAAGCTCCGCCTCGTACTCCCTGTCAATATTGTAAGTTGTACCCGCAAGAGCACAGCAGCCGATTGGCGACATATCCATACGCTTTGCTCCGTCATTAAGTCTTCCAATGTCACGAAGCAGCATCATGGCATAAGCCATAATGTGGTGACCTAAGGTTACAGGCTGAGCTCTTTGCATATGAGTGTAGCCAGGCATAACCGTATCCGGGTACTGTCCGGCTTTTTTGCATATAACCTCAGAAAGCTTTTTTAAAAGCTCTACGGTTTGGGCAGCCTGACCCTTTAAATAAAGCCTTGTGTCCAGCGCCACCTGGTCGTTTCTGCTCCTCGCGGTGTGAAGCCGCTTCCCCGGCTCGCCGATACGCTTTGTAAGCTCAGCCTCCACAAAACTGTGAATATCCTCAGCCTCAGAATCAATCTCCAAACTGCCGGACTCTATATCCTCCAGTATTTGAAGAAGCCCTTTTTTAATCTTTTCCCCGTCCTCCCGGGTGATTATCCCCTGATGTGCCAGCATCTCGGCGTGGGCGACAGAGCCTGTTATATCCTCTTTATACATTCTGGAATCGAATCTGATGGATGAATTAAAATCCTCCGCAGCCCTGTCAAGCTCCCCCGCACTTCTGCCTGCCCATATTTTCATTTTTCACTATCCTCTCTGCCGCAAAATCTGTCATTCCTCCGTTTGCACCTTTGGAATGACAGATTTTGAACTGCTTTTACTTATTTTTTGCGTCCACAATGGCCTGAACTGTGATGGGCAGACCAAAAAGATTAATAAAGCCGTCGGCGTCAGCCTGGTTATAGTCGCTTTCGTCAAAGGTTGCAAGCTCCTCGGAATAAAGGCTCCATTTACTCCATACGCCGGCTTTTATAACATTGCCCTTGTAAAGCTTAAGCTTAACCGTGCCTGTGACCTTTTCCTGGGTCTTATCCACAAAAGCGGAAAGCGCTTCTCTCAAAGGTGTGTACCACTGACCGTTATACACAAGGTCGGCAAAGGTAATAGCAAGCTCCTGTTTTTTATGTGCCGTAAGCTTGTCAAGGCAGACAGTCTCAAGGTACTGATGTGCCTTATATAGAATTTCTCCGCCGGGGGTTTCGTAAACACCTCTTGACTTCATGCCCACAAGTCTGTTTTCTACTATGTCAAGCAGACCAATTCCGTTTTCTCCACCAAGCTTGTTAAGCTTTAGGATAATTTCCTTTGCGCTCATTGTCTCTCCGTCAATAGCCACAGGCTTGCCCTTTTCAAAATCAAGAGTTACATAGGTCGGCTTATCAGGAGCGTCGATGGGTGAAACGCCCATCTCAAGGAAACCTGGGTGCTCGTACTGAGGCTCATTTCCGGGATTTTCAAGGTCAAGTCCCTCATGGGAAAGATGCCAGAGGTTCTTATCCTTGGAATAATTTGTCTCCCTGTCTATCTTAAGAGGCACGTTGTGTGCTTCCGCGTACTCTATCTCTTCCTCACGACTCTTAATATCCCATATTCTCCACGGAGCGATTATCTTCATGCCGGGGCAGAAATGCTTCAGCGTAAGTTCAAAACGCACCTGGTCGTTACCCTTTCCAGTACAGCCGTGGCAGATAGCGTCGCACCCCTCCGCAATGGCAATTTCCGCAAGTCTTTTTGCGATAATAGGTCTTGCCATGCTGGTGCCCAGAAGATATTCCTCATAGGCGGCGCCTGCCATCATCGTGGGGACAATAAAATCGTCCACAAATTCATCTGTAAGGTCCTCTATGTAAAGCTTTGACGCGCCTGTCTTTAAAGCCTTTTCCTCAAGCCCCTCAGTTTCGCTGCCCTGTCCAACGTCAGCACAAACCGCAATTACCTCGCAGCCGGGGTAGTTTTCCTTAAGCCATGGAATAATTATTGATGTATCCAGACCGCCTGAATAGGCAAGTGCTATTTTTTTAATCTCGCTCATTTTAGTGTTCCTCCAAAGCGTTTGTTTTCATGTTGATAATTATGCAATATTATTTATAAAAAGTCAATAATTATTCATTAATTAATTTTATTTTGTAAATATATACACTACTCTTTAAGAATCCACCTATTATTATTGGATATTTTTCACACAAAAAGCAGCAAAAAATACTGCCTGTATGAATACAGGCAGTATTTTTATTCAAATATATAACTTTCGCTTTCACTTAGCTCAATAAGGGCATTTGTTCGCTGGCGGACTGTTATCGTATCTCCGGGACTTATATCGCTTGCCTTTGCCGTAAGGGTGTTTCCGTCTACGAAAACAGTTTTCACGGCGTCGCCGTTTATAACGATTTCACTCCACTGCGTAAAGTTTTCTCCGTAAACGGTAAGCGTATCACCGTCAAACCGGGCGTCCTCAACAGTTATGGGTACAACGCCCATCTTAAGCTTTGTGCTTTTGTACTTGTCCCGTCCGTCATAGCAGAAACTGCTTCCGTACAGCATATCGTACTCAAGGCTTTCCAAATCCTCAATGTAGCTTTCGTTGCTCTCACGGTTTTGATGAAGCTTAAATAGAATCCCCTTATGTATGCCTATCATATCAAGCACCTTGGCAGAAAGCTGATAGGCGGACAGATCCTCGTCCTGCTGGAAAAACCCCAGGTTGTCCCAGGTAACGTACTCCGTTTCAAATATATTTCCGTTTTTAAGCTCCTCCGCGCCGATGTCGAAGTTCGGAAGGTGGTCGCCGTAGAGCACCAGAATGGTAGGCTCGTCACGGTTTTCAAGCATCTTGACAAGCTCGCCGATAAACTGATCCATTTCCTCAATCTGGCTTACGTAATACTCAAAAGCCGCCTCTGTATCGTCATCGTCAAAAAGGACGGAGTCGACCCCCTCCACATTCCCATCAGAAGCGCCTTTCTGGTACTTTCCATGCCCCTGAACACTGATGGTAAAAACAAAATTCTGACCGTCATCGGAATCAAGAGCCTTTTCTATTTCTTCCACAAGGACCATATCCTTTGCCCAGCCAATAGGGTTATACTCCACGTTCTGCATATACTCGATTGACGTAAAGGTATCAAAACCTAGCTGCGCAAAAACCTTGTTTCTGTCATAGAAAGTGGCCGTATTATTATGGATAGCGTTGGCGCTGTAATCAAGGTCCCTTAAAACGGTACACATACTTTCGCAGGCTTTTTCCTTTAAAATCGTTTTGTAAGGGTACTCGCCCATACCGAAAAAGTCAAGGCTCATACCGCTCAAAACCTCAAATTCCGTGTTGGCAGTACCTGCTCCCACGGAGGGAACTGTCAAAAAGCCTGAGGTATAGTTATCCCTGAGGTATGTAAAATTAGGCAGAGGGTCATGGGTAAACTCCGTGTCCTCCAGATATTTCACGTCAAAGAAGGACTCCAGCTGCACCATTATTACGTTAGGCAGCTGCTGCGGAGTCTCATCGTCGGGGAGTTTTTTCAGTATTCTGCTTATACTGCGCTCGGAATAGTTATCCGGCTGGGATATACCCCTGTCAAAGGCACTTGTAGAGAAGCAGTAGACAAAACCAAAATCGTCATACGCTCCGGAAATGTCAGCAAAGCTGGCCTTTATCACATCTTCATCAGATACAAGCACATAGAAGGAAAAAGTCAGCATTCCAGCAAGAAGCATGAAAACCGCTGCCCCTTTAAACCTTGGCTTAACGGGCGGAAGCTTTATGTATGCCATCACTATAAGGCACACAATAGATAAAATTACAAGCCCCAAAAGGATAAGCTCAAAAACGTTAAAATATACGTGTATAACCTCAAAGCAGGCAGTTAAAAGCGTAAAATCTATCATACCCAAAGGCGTTACACGGTAGCTCAAAAGAAGAAAATTCACTATACCCAGCGTAACCCACGCTATGATAACAAAAGCCTGTATGAACCGCCTTCTTCTGAAAAACAAACCTACGCCCAGTGTCAGACTGATTATAAGCGCATTTACAAGAAACCGAAGTGGATGAGTAAATACAAAAACAACCGCATCGACTACCGAGTGCCTTCCCAGCATCTCAAGCAGCACGGCAATAAACAGAGAGGCGAAAACAGTAAAAATACCCGGTCTCTCATCAGCTTTAACTGCGATATTTTTAATTTTACAGGCAAACCTATTAAGCCCAATCTTAGCCTTGTTCATAGTACAATCTCCTCAAAGCCAAAATCCCCATCTGCTTTCGAATTAAAACGCCGGGATAGGTATAACTATCCCGGCAGGAAAATCCCAGCTCTCGCAAAATCACTTACGGGATACCGCTCTTTTTGCACATTCATAGATATGTTCGGCAGTAAGACCGTACTCCTCCTCAAGGAAGCTCTGCGGTCCCACCTGACCAAATCTCTCGTCAACAGCAACGTGCTCCATAGGAACAGGTCGGCTCTCTATAAGAGTTCTGGCAACAGCCTCGGTAAGTCCTCCGTTTACGCTGTGGTTTTCGGCGCAGACAACAGCTCCTGTTTTTGCTGCGTATTTCTCAATAAGCTCAGCGTCAATGGGCTTTACCGTAAACATATCTATAACGGCAGCGCTGATTCCCTCCTGAGAAAGACGCTGCGCCGCCTCCATTCCCTTGGCAACCATAATTCCGCAGGCAACAATGGTGACATCAGTACCGTCACGGAGCACATTACCCTTTCCTATTTCAAATACGGTTCCCGGCGCGTAAAGCTTAATGCTTTCCTTACGGGCAGTACGCATATATTTTACGCCGCTTCTGTAAACAAGCTTTGGGAACACGTCCTCCATAAGTACGTTATCGGAAATATCGACAACAGTGGCATCGGGAATGGTACGCATTAGAGCCATATCCTCAAAGGGCATATGAGTTCCGCCGTTCATGGCGGCGCACACACCGGCGTCTGACCCGATAATCGTCATGTCATTTTTCGCATACCCGCCGGACAAAAACACCTGGTCAAAACACCTTCTGGAAGCAAAGCAACCAAAGGAGTGGATTATTGGTCTAAAGCCCACTGCTGCAAGTCCTGCCGCGACTCCTGCCATATTGCTCTCTGCGATTCCGCAGTCAATGGCACGGTCACGGTGCTGCCTGCCCCACTTAAGCGTATTTATGCAGCTCATAAGGTCCGCGTCAAGGTAAATTACGTTTTCATCCTCAGCCACAAGCTTTTGGATTGTGGAGGATATAACGTCCTTAAAAATTTTAGTATCCTTTTCACCGTTATATATAATATCCATCTTATTTATCCCCCTCAATGGCGGAAAGAGCAGCCTTAAGCTCGTCTCTCCATCTGGCGGCAGACTCGTGGCTTACCGTCATGCTGTGGTTATCAGGAGTCTCCTCGACTTCCTTTATGCCCCGTCCCTTTATGGTGTCAAGAATTACAGCCACCGGCTTGTCGCTTCTTTTCATAAAGACCTCATAGAGTGCAGCGTAATCGTCGCCCTTTACGGTTACAGCGTCAAAGCCAAAAGCAGAGAACTTTGCCTCAAGGTCACCGGTATCAAGAATATCCTTAATTGTACCGTCAAGCTGCTTTTTGTTAAAGTCCACCATCCAGCAAAGGTTATTAAGCCCCTTCGCGGCGGCAAACATGGCAGCCTCCCATACCTGTCCCTCATCAATTTCACCGTCACCGGTCATTAGAAATACCCTTGTATTCTTTCCTCTGAGCTTTTCTCCCAGAGCCATTCCCACGGCGGTAGACGCGCCCTGACCCAGAGAACCGGTCGTCATGTCAACGCCCGGGGTTTTGTTCTTGTCAACGTGGCTGGGAAGATTCGTATGGGGCTTATTAAGGGTCTTAAGCTCCTCATAGGGGAAAAAGCCCTTTATCGCCAGGGTGGCATAAAGCGCCGGACCGCAGTGTCCCTTTGAAAGGACAAACTTGTCCCGCTCCTCCCACTTTGGATTTTTAGGGTCGTATTTCATAACAGCGCCATAAAGTACAGCCAAAGGATCCGCAGCGCTGAGCGAACCGCCAAGATGACCTGAACCGACCTCCTCCAGTTCATCTATTACGCCGATTTTTATTCTAATCGCAAGCTTTTTTATTTCCTTAAGTTGTCTATCGTCAAGCATTAAGGGATTCCTCTCTTTCTGTTATCTTGAAAACAGGTCTGAACCAAAAAACATACGCAGGCTGCCGGCGACCTTATCCGTCTGCAACACTCCGCACCATTTTACGACTATATTTTACTCTCTCACAGAATGCAAGTCAACACACCTTTTACAAATATTTTATCCGATTTTTGAAATAATTCCTTCAAATATAGGGCAAAATGCCCACATTAATTTATTTTTTAACAAAAAACCCTCTCTGTATCAGCCTTTGAATTTAATAAGCGACTCATAAAAATCAAGGGTCTTAAGCTCCTCATAGGGGAAAAAGCCTTTTATCGCCAGGGTGGCATAAAGGGCCGGACAGCAGTGTCCCTTTGAAAGGTCAAACTTGTGCCGCTCATCCCACTTTGGATTTTTAGGGTCGTATTTCGTAA